>RFHM01000088.1 GCA_003696865.1 Acidobacteriota bacterium
ACGCGCCGCTTCCGCCAGCATCAGACATGACGCTCTCGTCTCGTGCTCGATATCTGTCGACGACCGTATGGGGTTCGCTCCGATCACCGGGAGGAAACACTTCCTGACCGACCGGGCAGATTAACGAGGCTCATCGCCCCACAACGAGCGACCTCCTCCAAGTCGAATTAGCGATGAGATGGAAGGACAGAGAGGGAGAGGATTTCGACCGGCGCGTCAATGTCAATGCCGACGCTTCTTATGTTCCGGAAGGGCTCTCATTCGAGTGCGGGACGAGGGGAAGAAGGACGAACCGAGCGCCACGGCCCAGCGATCTCAGCGACCATTTCTACCAAAGGATCGTGAACGCCCCTGCCCATCAGCGACGCTTCAGTTAATAACTCGATCTCTTCGAACGATGCATCGATCCCGCCGAGGTCCATCGCCAAGATCGGCCGGAACTCGTCACGCCCCACTCAATGTGAAACCTCGGCCAGGAACGAAGCCAGGGTTCGATTGAAAATTTCTGGTCTCTCCATGTACGGGAGGTGTCCACATCTTTCGATGATCTCCAACCGCGCCTGCGGAAGGAATCGACGGATTTCATCGAGACGATCCAGTGGCATCACTATATCCTGATCACAACCGATGAGGAGAACGGGAGCGCGAATAGACGTCAACTGCCGGCATACGTCGAAGGTGAGCGAGCGAATGACCGTCCGATAGGCCGCCCGATCGTTTCGGGCGATCATCTCTATGACCTCGGCGAGGAGTTCGTTCGATGCTCCAGGGGCCAGTGCCTGTGAAGCGACCAGGCGAGCGTACTCCCTCATATCGGAGCGTTCCAGTGCATCCAACCGTGTTCGCAAAAGTTCGGGGGGCACTCTTCGACGGCATGTGGTATTGCAGAGAACCAGACTTTTCACCTCCTCGGGATAGTCGAGGGCGAACTGTTGGGCAACGTATCCTCCCATGGACGTCCCCACCAGATGGACACCGGAGATATCCACGTGGAGCAGCAATTCATGTACATCTTCGGCGAAGCATCTCACTCGATAAGCTCCTGGATCCTCGGGTTTGTCCGACGCGCCGAACCCCCGCAAATCGAGCAACACGACCGTGTACCGAGCGGAGAAGAAAGCTTCCTGATGTCGCCAACACGAGAGATTGGCGCCGAGTCCATGGAGGAAGACCAGCGGCGGACCGTCTCCCGAGCGCCGATAGTGAATCGAGACGTTATCCCGGGTGAGAAAGTGAGGCACAGAGCCCTCCTGTCGATGGACGTCCAGCCGAGGTCATCAGATGAAAATGGCGAGGTTGTGCGTCCCCAAGGTCGTCTGATCGAGCAGGACGAGCCGACGGGCCAATCGCCACCGGCCATTCTCCCGACGCAACACGTCATGACGCTCGCCGGATAAAAATTGCGCCGACGGGACATCGCCCTGATGGCGCAGCAAGAGGACATTGGATGTCACCCGAACCTCATCTTCTGCGTCGCCCGGCCGGATGCGGATATTGGTGATGAAATGCCGCGTTCGCGTCGGTGGATCCTCGGCCCACGCGTAGCTCGTGGCCAAGCGGGCCACGCGCGTCTTCAATGTCCCCCACGTCTCATTCATATGCCAGGCCTGTTGACTGAATCCGCGACCCGCCTCTCGATCGCGCGTCGTGCGAACGGGAATCTGATACACGACATCTTCGGTCAAGAGATCGAACCACTCCTGGAATCGCCCATCGTCCAGCAAAGCCGCCTCATACATCAAGAAATCGACGACTTGCTGATACAGCGGTTGTGGATGGTGATCGGACATCATGCTCGCTCCTCCCCAAGAGAGCTCTTCCCTGCCCCAACCATACCAGTTCACGGGAGAACCACCATCAGACGATGCTCGCGCAACACTATCGTCCCTCGGCCATTTGTTCCTCACAGGTGACGAGGAACGCCGAACGCCGCTCCTGTGCCATCTACCCCGCTCTCATGTACTCGAGCCACCGTCGATAGAAATGGCGCTGCACGCCCTCTTCATACCGAGGAGAATAGACGACGCCGGGACCGGGCCAATCGGTGACCGGTCGTGCTGCCCCTATTCCGTCGAGACCCATCTGATAGTTCAACATCTCGTTTCGCCGACCAAAGAAAACGGTCCCCGCCGTCTTCGTCATGAGCGGCCAGGGAACGGTATCATCTTGTTCGAAGATGCCCGAAGGACTGAAGCTCGCCATGCAGGCTTGATAAGAGCGTTCTCGGAATTCGGGGGATGCCTCCTTCCACGTCAATGCCCAACTCCAGATCTCCATGCGATCCGGTCCCTTGGGCTGCCACTGACGAACGGTCATGAACGTCGTCGGGGGAATGCGATCCGGATCGGCGGTCAGTGGTACGGTCAAAAATGAAAGATTGGGGAAGATGGTGCCCACGCTCACGCGGGATCGGCGGGCGAGTTCGAACTGCTCTCGACTGACGCGGTCGGGACGGAACCGGGCGACGATCTCCTGAGGATATCCCCAAAACGTGGGTCCCGGCTCGTTGGGATCGGGCGCGATGGAGAAACTGATCGTGTGACCATTTCCCGCCTGAACGTGATATCCCATCATATTAGCCCTGGGGGGGACTTGGAACACATTGACATCCCACATCGACTTGTGGAGATAGAGCGTGTGGTAATCATCGCCGGCGAAGTTGTCGGCAGCGATCTTCCAGTTGGCCTCCAGGATCCAGCGATGCGGTTCGCCAATGACTTCCATGCCCTCTTCGGTGAGTCCGAAGAGGAGATCGAGGTACCATTTCATCCCGCCCAGATACGTCTCCAATGGGGGAGCTTGAGGATCGAGTGAGGCGAACACGAGTCCGTGGATGGAGGCCACGTGGGGGGCGGGCAGCAACCCCCAGGCGCTTTTGTCGAAACCTTTGTAGGCCTCCTCGGCGGCAGGAATCCCGACTAACTCGCCGGTATTTTTGTACGTCCACCCATGATACACGCAGCGGAAATGAGATGCGTTCCCTCGCTCGGCTCGACAGACCTGAACGCCGCGATGGCGACAGGCGTTGAACAGAACGCGCACGCCGCCGGCTTCATCCCGAACGAATATGAACGGGTCCTGGCCGATATACCGAAGGCAGTAATCGCCCGGTCGGGGGATCTCCGTCTCGTGCCCCACAAATACCCAGGCCCGAGCAAAGAGCCGCTCCAATTCTAATCGATGAATCTCCGGATCGTTGAAAATGCGGGCCGGGATGAGGCCTCGCTTCAGTGATCGATCCATCTCCTCAAGGAGTCGTTCGATCTCGCTTTGGCCATTCACTTCGGGCATTTTCTCCCTCCTGTGACCACACGAGGCGCGAGCTGGCCGCTTATGCTTCCCCGCGTTCGGCCTTCATGGCGCGTAATAGCCCGTGGGTGATGCTCACGACGATGCGCCCTCCCGAGTCCATTCACTCCCCCGCTTTATAAACTCGGCACAGATTTCCGCGATTGAACCACGTCCCGTACATGGGATCGCAGGCTTCAGGGTCATCCGCCGTGATGACGTTGACGTTAGACTTCCAGAATCCATGCAGATGTGGTTCCGGACCAGGCTCTTCCGGATACCACCACCGGTCGGCCTGTACGACGCGAGGATGAATGCGATCGGTGAGCCGAGCCCGCTGCCTGATGCGGCCTCGACGGGTCTCAATATAGACCCAATCGCCATCAGCGATGTTCAACCGGGCAGCGGTTTCCGGATGAATACGAACTTCGGGATGAGGGTACTTCTCGCGGAAGAACCTCACCTGTCGCATGCCTTGATGGTGGCATTCGATGACCGTACCGCCAGTGATGAGGATGAGGGGATATTGCCGGGCGAGCTCGGGATCTCCGACCGGGCTTTCCGGCGGCTCCTCATAGTTGGGCAATGGATCGTACCCCAGCTCTTCCAGGATAGTGGATGCAATTTCGACTTTCCCCGTCGGGGTTCCGAACCCTCGCGGACGCCCCGTCTGAGGATCTGGCTCGGCATACTTCTGGAAAGCGGGGGGCTCCAGGATCCACGGTTGTTCGCTATTCACCAATTGATGGAAACTGATGCCGGCGGGCCGCAACATCTCATCCCAGAATGCTTCCAGCGTCTCCGGCCAATAGGCCTCCTGGCCCAGTCGACGACCGAGGTCTCGCCACAACTCGTAATCGTTATGTCGCTCGTGACGCGGCGGAACAGCCCGATCGCCTACCAACGCCATGTTCGCCCATCCGAAGAAGCTCGAGAAGGCCGACTTCTCCAGCCAATGACATGCGGGGAGCACATAATCGGCCAGCTCCGCCGTCGGCGTCATGAACAATTCGTGAACGACCGAGAGTTCCAGGTTCTCGCTCTTGAGCGCTTCATAGACGATGCCGCCGTTCGCGCTCGCCCCGAGCGGGTTATGGTATTGGATGAGCACCGCCTTGATGGGATAAGGATCTTCATTCAGGATGGCCCGCCACATGAGCGGCGCGGGAACGTCGGCAGCCCACAGTTGACTGAGCAGTCGCTCCTTGCCCCACACTCGTCGCATGGCTCGGCTCAATCGCTCGTATCCCTCGCCGTGAAGCCGGAACCGGTCGACGCCGATTTTTTTCTTCCGTTGGGCTTCGGAGAGGTGATCGTAGAGTTCCATGTCGGGCATGATGCGAGCGCGGCTCGGCGGACCGAGCAGCAACGTTCCGCCCATTTGATCGAGCTTACCGGTTATCGCGCGAAGGATGGCTTTGGCCCGCTCCGTCTGAATGGCATTCCGCCCCAACTGCGCATTGGCCACGCCCCAGTTGAGAATGGCCGGCTGATGGCGGGCAAACACCCGGGCCGCCTCCGCAATCTGTGCTCTCGGCACCCAGGTGATGGCTTCGACCTTCTCCGGAGGATAATCCCGGACGCGCTCCCTCAAAGCCTCGAATCCATGGGTCCACTGCTTGACGAAGTCCCGATCATAAAGCTCTTCCTCAACGATGACGTGAAGCCATCCCAGGGCTAGGGCGCCGTCCGTTCCCGGTCTGAGCTGAAGCCAGAGATCGGCCGCTTCGGCTTCCTCCGTCTTCATGGGATCGATGACGATCACCTTCGCTCCCGCTTCCTTACAGGCTTGAATGGCCAACCACACGGGAGGCTGAGAGGCCGAAGGCCGACTCCCCCAAATGACGACACATTGGGTGACGCCCGGCACCGGCGGCGAAATATACGTCGGTCCGAATCCATAGGTCAGAGCTTCCGCTTCCATCGCCGGCCCGGCGCAGGGAATGCCCATGCCGCTCGAATTCGGACTGCCAAAAAGATTGAGGAATCGAATGCCGATCCCGCACTCGGGACCATGAAACGTCCCGTGTAACAGGGCGACGCTTTCGGGGCCATAGCGATCTCGAAGCACACGCAATTTCTCGGCGATCTCGTCCATCGCCTGATCCCAGCCGATGCGCTCCCACTTGCCTTCGCCACGCCGCCCCACGCGCTTCAAAGGATAATCGAGACGATCGGGATGATCGTGATACTCGGCGGCGCGCTCTCCCTTGACACAGATGAAGCCACGACTGATAGCGTGATCCGGATCTCCGGTGAGCTTCACCACCTTCTCATTTTCAATGTGGGCCAATAGTCCACAAGCCATCGGACAATGGCAACAGATGACGCGCTTGACGTGTGATTGCTCCATCGATGTTATTCCTCCCCCAAGCGGATTCCAGATCAACGGGGAGCGAGTATCACGACCCCGACCGCCTCGTTCCCGTTTATCCAGACTTGACGTCGTGAAGGATATTGAAATCGAACACCTGAGCGAGGGGAACCGAGTGCTGCACGCCGGTCGCCTCACGAGCGATCTCTATCCATCGCTGTTGTATCTCGGCAGAAATTTCCCCCGTCGGATTCAGATGCCCGACCGTGGCCCCCAGTGCAGCTTCGGCCACTTCCTCCGGCGTGCCCAATTCCTTGACCAGAGCGAATCCCAAGGCAGGATCCTCCATGAGTTGCTTGACGCTGTTGAGTGTGGCTCGAATCATTCGTCCGAGTTCATCGGGGCGGTTTTGTAGCCGCTCATTGGTGGTCATCAATCCATAGGTGGGGGGATCGCCGATCTCTGCCGCTCCCAGCAGACGACGTAAACCGGCGCGCTCTGCTTCCGCCGTCATGGGCGCCAGCATCAATGCCGCATCGACCTCCCCGGCGAGGATGCCCTGAGGCGAAAACACCGGCCGCCCAGCGCGCACAGCGTGAGGGTCGACGCCATGCCTCTGAAGCGCCGCGTGCAGATATTTCTCGGCGAGAGGAGACGTCTGAGCTATCGCCTTCCCAACCAAATCCGATACCGTCACGATCTCGGGACGCGCCCACAACTCCCACCCTCGATGCTGGTAGTCGAGGATGAACTTCAACGGCGCTCCTCCCACCGCCGCCATGATCGGTCCCGCCAGCACATTGGTGTAATCTGCTTCCCCACGAAGCAACGCTTCCACGATGGCACGACCGGTCCCCGGGCAGATGAGTCGTACCCGCAGTCCCTCCTGCTCGTACGGTTCTCGATTGAGGAACACGATATTGCCCGTCAATCCCATATGGGCCGTGGCCACGCTCACGTCTCTTCGCTCAGCCATCGTTCACCTCCCCGAAATAGTCTCCGGCACTCGATGAAGGCCGCGCCACATCGCTCTTAGCGTCTGGAGCCTCCTCTCGGCGTTCACCTCGTCGATTCTCCCGACCGCCGGGAGATGGTCACTTCGCTTCCGCCTCCTCGAGCGCGTCGCCAGGCTTCTCGCCGCCAGCGAATGATCCCGACGTCGGTCGCCGATAACTTCTCCGGATGCCGATAATCTTGATGCTCGCAGATGAGGCGATCTTGTCCCAACACCGAGTATGCTCCTCGATTCTCCAGCCAGTGGAATAACACATGATACCAGAACTTGAAGTTGAGGGCTCGGAGCCCGCGCGCCTGCACGACGGTCAAGGCGACGCTCCGCGTTTCCTCCTTATCTTTAGGAACCAGCCATTGAATATACGTCACCCCACCAGGGAGATTGACGCTGGTATGGGATGGGAGGCGCACTTCGGCGAAGAAGCCTCGCTCCCAGAACTTGTCGTCGCCGAACAGTCGCGCCCTCAACCGACGCCACCACCATCGCCGTGGATACCGGCCTAATCCGGGATAGATATCCTGATAGGAATCTCCTCTGTATTCCAGATGGAATCCTCGACCATCATCGGTATCGCGAACTTCTAATCGAGCGGAACTCAACACCATGTCGAAGAGCATGAGCAACGACCGGCGATGGACATAGAGCGCATGAAGGGGATCCATGAAGTTCTCGATGACCACACGCCAATTACACCGCCAGTCCTGAATATCCGTGCACACGACCAGGTCGGGCTTGAGCAGAGCTGGAGGAAGATCCTCGTCCAACGGCGGCGGCTCCACCTCTCCCATGAAGATCCATACCACGCCGAATCGCTCCTCCACGGCATAAGAGCGAAGGCAGACTTTCGACGGCAAGGAACTGTCCGGCCCCTCCAGCAGAGCCGCGACACATCGCCCCTGGTGATCGAACGTCCATCCGTGGTAGGCACAACTCAACGTTCCCGGGAAATGCGATCGGCCCAACCACAACGGCATACCCCGATGAGGGCATTTCCCTTCCAAAGCCCATATACGATCGCGAGCGCGAAACAAGACCAGATCCTCGCCGAGCAGGCGCAGATGGGCTGGCTTCCTTCCCACCTCTTTCGACTTCAATGCCGGATACCAGTAGTTCCGAAAACCCAGTTCGGGAATGCGTTCCTTACTCGAGGATAGACTCATCTCCCCAGCCATGATGACCTCCAGGAATCGTCCGGTATCGGATCACATGTGATCAGGCGACTCGAATCCCGACTCCCCCGAGCGACGTTTTTTCAGCATCGAACGGCGCTTTGGAGGAAGCCTGGCTCGATCCATTCGTCCAGCTCCACGGCCTGTGGCAATAGGTTGTGTTCGAGGAGGAACGCCTGGGTGCGATCGAGCGTGGCGATGAGTTCCGGATCGAGACGGGGCACGAGCTGTTCGTGGAAATGGGGACCGAATGCCCGCCAGACCGCTTCGACGCTCACGCCCAGGTTCTCCGCGTGAATGGCACCGACGTCATCGGGGTGGCTCATGGCCCATCGACCGGCCTCGACGGCGAGTTGAACGACCATCTGGACGACCTCTGGCTCTTCTTCGACGAGCTGGCGGCTCACCGTCCACGTGCTCACATAATCATTCTCGGGGAATTGACTGAGATCGAGAACGAGCCGCGCCGTTCCGCGAAGCTCGAGTTCGGCGGCGTAAGGAAGAAATGAGAAAATGGCATCGACGCGGCGCTCAACGAGAGCGGCCACCTGAGCGTTTCCCTCGGGCGAGGCGGCATCGGGGAAAAGATCCTGAGGAGCGAACGATGAGGAAGTCCGGGCCGCTTGATGAGCGTGAGCCGCCCACGGATTGGGTACGGGAATCCACTCGACGTCGGCGGGAGCGAGTCCTGCTTTGCTCAACGTATGAATGAGCGCCCGCGCTTCCCAGGTGCCCAGGGCGAGTTGCGTTTGTTCCCAAGGTCTCATCGTCTCGTAGGAGATGCCCTCCAATCGCCTGAGCACCTGAATGGCATTGGGAGTGAGACCAATGCGCTTACCTTTGAGATCCGCCGGCTCCACGATGTCGGAATCCGGCAACACGAAGAAGCCTTGCCGAGTGCGACATCGCGTGAGACCGATGAGGCGCGTTCGCCCGGGCGCTCGCACTCCCTCGGAGATGAGCGGAGGAATTTCGCCACCGAAACGAAAGTATCGAGGATGAGCAAACGTGAAATGCACCTCCGCCTGATCGGGAGGAAGCAAAGAGAATCGCAGTCCTCGCCGTTCGAGCTCTCCTTGAAATCGCTCGAGAACGAGCAACAAGGCGTTGGGAACGGGACAATTGCTATACGTGAGATCCGGCCTCACGCTAACCCTCTCCACCGATGCACGAAGTCACGGAGTCCACCGGACCAACCCCATGCTCCGATGAAAATGCGTCCGCCGCTCAAACGGGAATATCCAAGACGCCAGGGATGATGTCGGCGTCAAACACGGCCTTGAAAGATCGGATCTTCCACTCCCCCTCGCGCTTTTCCAGCGCCAGCCAACATTTGGCACATCCCTGGAGTTCGGTGACATGATGTTCTTCGCTCCTGTAGAGCGTGATGTAACATTTGACCTCAGCATGGGTGGAATCCGTCACCTCGATGAGCGGATTAGAGACGATGTGACTGGTCACTGCCGGATCAACCCACCAGAGTTTCTTGTACTCACCGATGCGCTCGCGCAGCGTATCCTTCCGCTCCATGATCGGTCCGAATTCCAAGCCGGCGCGGGCGTTCTCCTGAGTGGTCACGACGTAAGAGGCGTCGTCGGTGAAGAGGTCGAGCCACTCATCAAACTGCTTCTCGTCGATCAACCAGGCATAGCGATAAACGAGATCAAGGATTTCACTTTTTTCCGCCGACTGGATCATCTCGATTCTCCTCCCAACAGGCATCCACCTCTCGGTTTCCTTATCGATGTCTCATCCGCTCCACCCCATGTAGTGACGCCACTGACGATAAAATCCTCGAATGGTGTATTCGTTGAACACCATTCCGGCGCGCTCATCGCTTGATCCTCGGGCCATGAGCGAAGTGGCTATCGCCTTGGCGTGGAACCCTCTCTGGCACTTCTCCGCCACAGCGATATCATCGATGCCCGCCCGTCCTCCCGGACCCCAGACGGTAGATTGCCGCAGTCGGAACTGGCGAAACTCCGGAGAATCTTGAGGGTCGCCCAGAATGGTGATCTCCAACAACGTTCGATCCGGTGCCAGCGGCGTCAGTCGGTGAACCGAGAGGACGCTGACGATATCGGGCACAATGAAATTAGGGAATACGCTCAGCACGCTATCATAGTCTCCAGGATAGGGATTGATGATGCCCGTCGTCTTCATCGTCTCCAAGGTCAGTGGAATGCCCAGGGCAGCGCTCAATTTGGACAGGTCCAGGTGCTGGGGCTCGGGTGGGTAGTATTTGAGGAGCATGTGTCCATTCCCCAAGTTGATGGCTTCGCCGTTGGCTTCATAGGTGGAGAGGAACGCCGGCCCCATTCCCTGATGGAGGAATGGGGGGTGATAACCATCGCCGAAATTCTCCTGATAGAGCTTCCAGTTCCCCTTGAACAGGCATTTGTTGTAGCCGATCACTTCTTTGCCTTGACAACTGCGCTCGATGTATTGAGCAGCCTCGCCCAAGTATTCATCGAGCGAGGGAGCCTGCTCGTCGAGGCAGGCGAAGATGAGCCCTTCGTATGTCTCCACTCGGGCTTGAGTCAAGCAAAAGTCTTCGCGTCGAAATCGAGGGCCGTAATCTTCGGGAATAGGGACGCCGATTAACCGACCCTCGAGGTCGAACGTCCATGCATGATAGGGACAGCGGAATGCTTTACATTGGCCGCGGCTCCCCCGGACCAACGTCGCCCCTCGATGCGTGCACGTATTGCCGAGGACGCGAATCTCCCCGCGTTGATCCCGACAGACGATATAGGGCTCACCGGCGATGGTGGTGAGTCGATACCGGCCGGGCTCTCTCAGTTCGCTCTCGTGTCCCACATATTGCCAGGTGCGCTTGAAGATCTTTTCTCGTTCCTGACGAAAAATATCCTCGTCCGTATAGATGCGACGATCGATCACCTCATCGAGTGAATACGGCGACTGATCTTTCATTCCTCCCAGGCTCACTGGTTCACCTCCACTCGTCGAGCTCCCGATGATTCAGCTCAAGATGCTCTTTGGCGATGGCCTCGATATTCTTATGCCATCCGAACTCCCCCAAAGCGCCCGGTCCACCACCATGGACCAGGATGACCGGTTGGCCTTCGCCACACTCAATGTAGTGAGTGCGATATCGACCGACCATGATGAACCGAGAGACATAGCCGTTGTTCGAGCTTATCTCTCTTTACCCCTATGCTCGAGGACGAGACCGGTCGAAAAAACGATTCATCAGCGGGAGCGAGGGATATCACCTCGCCCCCTGCAGTCTGCGAGTGCTACAGATCACTCGAACAAGTAGGCGACTCGCTTGGCCCAACTCGTCTGCGGATATCGCTCGACCAGGACTTTCCAATCGGGCAGCGCCGCCTGACGATCGCCAGTCTGTTTGAAGCGTGCTCGCCCGAGCCAGTACCGGGCTTCGGCCAACGCGTCGATGGGAATCCCATCATCTTGATCCACCAGTCGCTCCAAAGCTCCGATGGCCTCGGCATACTTCCCGCGATCACAATCGGCCACGGCCAGGCCAATGGTCAGATAGGCGAGAAAGTCCTGGGGCGGCAGGAACCCCGAAAACCGATAATACTCATCCTTGTCATCGAGAATCACCATGGTGGGCGCAGCATGAATATGATAGGCCTTCCCCAACTCCGGATGATCCTTGATATTGACCTTCACCGGAATGAAATGTTCGCTCACAAACTGAGATACCTGAGGATCAGGATACGTCACGGTATCCAATCGCACGCAGGCCCCTCACGTGGGCGCGGCATTGAAATCGGCCAAAACCGGCCGTCCCGTTGAGGCTGCCTGCTTGAGACCTTCATCGAGTGACGTCATCCAACGAATCTCCGCCATACCGGTACCTCCTTCTGAGAGAATTTTGTCTTTTATGACGATGAGAGTTCCTTTCTCGTTCAGAAGAATCCCTGGCTCGGCAATCCAACGAGCGTTCGCCCATAGGCTTCCAGAGCTGATTCGTAATTGAGCGCCACGTGTTGTCCGGCGGCGTAGACGTCGCGCCATATCCGCTGAAGAGGATGACCCTCAAAGAGGCTATGACCGCCGCTCAGCTCAAAGAGCCTATCGACGACCCGCATGGATTGACGCACGGCAAATGCCCGCCAGGCGTAAAATCGCGCTCGCTCCTGCTGCGATGGAAGCCGGCGCTCATGGCCGAATGCCATCGACTGGCGCGCATATCGATAGAGGAGTTCCTCCACCACGTCGAGCGTCGTCGACGCTTCGGCCAGAGCCATCTGCGCGTGAGCTTTCTCCCCTTGACGCTTTCCGACAAACAACGGTTCGCGCTGCATGATCCACCGGCGAAACTGGTCAACGGCACCTCGAGCCGCCCCCACCACCGGAGCAGCCAGCGCCGCGCCAGCCCCCACCATGAACGGGACACGATAAAGAGGACCTCGATTCACAGCCTGCCCGGGAGCTTCGCCAGTAGAGAGGACGCGACCGAGAGGAAAGAGTCGATGTGGAGGAATAAAAGCGTCATCGACGACCACCGTGTTGCTGGCCGTCGCTCGCAATCCGACCACGTGCCATTCGTCTTCAATTCCATAGTCGTCCTTCGGGAGGAAGAACATAACGTATTCCGGTTCTCCTCCTTCCCCTGACAGCATCGCTCCGACAGCCACATAATCGCTCCACTCCACCCCACTCAAAAATTTCCACCGCCCACTCAATCGATATCCCCCTTTCACCGGCTCCACGCGACCAACTGGGGCGAAGGCATCGGCAAATAGACGATCGGTTCGTTCTCCCCATATCTCCTCCTGCAATTGGGGGTCAACGTACCCCAACCACCAGTTATGAATGCCAAAGATCGCATAGATCCAGCCGCTGGCGGCATCTTGGCGAGCGATTTCCAGCACCAATTGCACAAAGGTCGGCATATCCATTTCATAGCCGCCATATCGGGCCGGTTGGAGGACCCGCAGGAGCCCGGACTCCACGAGTTCGCCAATGGTTTCCTCTGGGAGACGTCGAGCGGCCTCCGCAGCCCTGGCCCGCCCGGCGAACGTCTTGGCCAAGGAACCGGCTCGACGCACCAACTCTTGAGCGGTCGGACGCTCCATCATAAATGCGATCTTCCCACAGCAAGCAGCGGCACGGCCGATGAATCACTTCACCTGGCCATCGTCACTGGCGCTGACTCCATGCTCTTCGCCTCCCTCTACTGACTCGAGCTCGACCATGCCCGATGATTGAACAGTTTGGGCATCAGCATCCCTTTCTCGAACGCTCGAGATGCCTCTTCTAACAATTCCAGTGCATCGGCAACGGAATCCCTTCCTTTACTCATCGTTCACCACCTCCTTCATAACCGTGGATTCTGCCCCCAATTGCTTATAAGATCGACTGGCTGGGTAGTCCGACGAGCGTCCGGCCATAAGCCTCCATGCTCGACTCGAAGTTCAGTGTGACGTGCTGGGCGGCGGTGTGCACATCGCGCCAGATCCGCTGAATGGGGTGACTCTCAAAAATGGAATGTCCGCCGCTCAACTCGAACAGCCGATCCACCAGGCGAATGGCCTGTCGCACCATATAACTTCGCCAGGCATAATATCGAGCGCGTTCTTCCTCGCTCGGTAATCGACGCTCACGACCATATAC
>RFHM01000089.1 GCA_003696865.1 Acidobacteriota bacterium
CTGCGGACTTCTCCTGGGGCGGATGCGCGATGGCGTGAAGGTGGTCCAGGAGATCAAACCGGTGAACAACGCCCGGCTCGATTCGCCGCGCAATCGCTATTTGATCCCGCCCGACGAGGTCGTCCAGGGCGATCGTTATGCGCGGCAGCGTGGGCTGGACATTCTTGGATTCTACCACTCCCATCCCGATGTCGCCGCCCGCCCATCCCAATATGATCTGGACCATGCCTGGCCCTGGTATTCCTACATCATCGTCTCGGTCCGAGAGGGTCGAGCGGCCGAGATGCATTCCTGGATCTTACGGGATGATCGCTCGCAATTCGACCCGGAAGAGTTGATCTTGGAGTCTTGAGGAGAGGAGGAAAAAATATGGGAGTCAAAGTTCTCATCCCCACACCGCTGCGACCATACGCCGGTCATCGCGATGCCGTGACCGTCCAAGGCCATACCATTGATGAGGCCTTGGCCGAGCTGACGTCACAATTCCCCGAACTGAAAAAGCATCTCTTCAACGAGCAGGGACGGCTTCGCAGCTTCGTCAACGTGTATCTCAACGATGAAGACATTCGTTACCTGGAGCAGGGTCGCACCCCGCTCAAAGACGGCGATGAGATCAGCATCGTGCCGTCGGTGGCCGGCGGAAGCGCCCTCATCGAGGTGCCCGCCGAACGGGTGGAATTGAGCCATGAGGAGATCCGGCGGTACAGTCGCCATCTCATCATGCCGGAAGTGGCCATGGAAGGTCAAAAGAAACTGAAGGCGGCTCGCGTTCTGATGATCGGAGCGGGAGGATTGGGTTCGCCACTGGGACTCTATTTGGCGGCGGCCGGCGTTGGCCACCTGGGACTCGTCGACTTCGACGTCGTCGATGAGAGCAATCTCCAACGACAAATTATTCACTCCACCCACGATGTGGGGCGCCCCAAACTGGAATCGGCGAAAGAGCGTCTGCTGGCCATCAATCCCCATATCCACGTGGAGACCTATGAGACGCGCCTGACTTCGGCCAATGCTCTGGAGTTGTTCGCCGATTATGACATCATCGTCGATGGTACGGACAACTTCCCAACCCGCTACCTGGTCAACGATGCCTGCGTTCTGCTGGGCAAGCCGAACGTCTACGGCAGCATCTTCCGATTCGAAGGTCAAGCGTCGGTGTTTTACGCCCCTGAAGGTCCCTGCTACCGCTGCCTCTATCCGGAGCCGCCTCCGCCGGGTCTGGTGCCCAGTTGCGCCGAGGGTGGCGTCCTGGGGATCTTACCGGGTCTCATCGGCGTCATCCAGGCCACGGAGACCATCAAGCTCATCCTGGGGAAAGGCGAACCCCTCATTGGACGCCTGCTGCTCGTCGATGCCTTGAAGATGAAGATCCGGGAATTGAAGTTGCGCAAGAATCCAGAATGCCCGGTCTGCGGCGAGAATCCGACCATCACAGAGCTCATCGACTACGAAGAATTCTGCGGCATCGAACCGGAACCAGAGGTCGAAGAAGGCCGTCCCTGGGAGATCACGCCGGTGGAACTCAAAGAGCGACTCGATCGCGGTGAGGAGATCGTGCTGCTTGATGTGCGCGAACCGCAGGAGTGGCAAATCTGCCATCTCCCCGGAGCCAAACTGATTCCTCTCGGGCAACTGCCTCAGCGCGTCCACGAATTGAACAGCGCCGATGAAATCGTCGCCTACTGCCGATCGGGGCAACGGAGCGCGCGCGCCGTCGAGTTCCTCCAAGGAGCGGGATTCCGGAAGATCAAGAATCTGAGAGGGGGCATCCTCGGCTGGGCGACACACGTCGATCCCACGGTGCCCAGATACTGAAGGCATCGAGCGACGACACATGGCTCACTTTTTGTCTCTCAGAGCTCGTTCATGGGCTGAGGCCTGGGGAGACGCATAGATGTGGCGCAGGCTTGGTGCTGGCGCCACACGATTTTTCACGGGAATCGCTCATGGACGTACGCACACCACGATGGATGAAGAGCGAGAGAGCGCACGTCGGAAACGTGCGTCTCCTGCTATCGAGGAGGGATCATGAGTCAACAGCGAGGAAAAACGGCTCTCACGGCATTGTGGTGGACGCTAGGGATCATGGTCATCATGCCATCAGTCGCAGCGCAAACGCGCCATAAATTCACTCCCACGGTCGGCGTTCCCACATTCGCGGTGCGAGAACCCGTGTTGCGCATCAAACCCGGAGACATCGTCGAGACGGAGACGCTCTGGGGCGGGTGGTACGAGCGACCCGGCGGTGCCTGGCCGGGCGAAGTCGGTCCCATTTATATCGAAGGAGCCGCTCCCGGCGATACGTTGGTGGTGAAGATCCTCAAACTCCGACTCAATCGAGATGTCGCCATCTCCCGGCACAACCCGACGTTCGGCACGCTGGTCGCCGATCGTTTCACCCCCATGCTCACCGATCCCATTCCGGCGCGACGGTTCACCTGGAAGATCGACCGTCAAAACAACACGGCCACGCTGGAACTCCCGAAAAGCCGTCTCGGTCGCGTCGAAGTTCCCCTCTCGCCCATGCTCGGTCGCGTAGCCACCGCGCCTCCGGGCGAAGAATCCTGGAGCGGCCTCTGGCCTGGTCCCTTCGGGGGAAACATGGACGCTGCCGATGTACATGAAGGGGTCACCGTCTACTTGCCCGTGTTTCACGAGGGCGCGCTGTTCTACTTTGGCGATGTCCATGCGCTCCAGGGCGATGGCGAGATTGCCGGCACCGGATTGGAGACGACGGCCGAGGTCACCTTCCAGTTCGATCTCATCAAGGGAAAGACCATCGCATGGCCGCGCATCGAGGACGAGACGTTCATCATGGTCGCGGGGAGCGGACGCCCGCTCATCGACGCCCTTCGCATCGCCTACGTGGAGCTCATCAAGTGGCTGATCGACGAATATGGATTCGACCGATGGGAAGCGTATCAACTCGTCTCTCAGGTCACGGTGATGCGCGTGGCCAACGCCGTCGATCCTTATTACACGGTGGTCGCCAAGTTCCCCAAGAAGTATCTGCCCAAAAAATGAAGACCACGTGAACCGGGAGAACGTTGCCGCGCTGATGAGCACGGATTGAGGGTGAGGTGATGTCTCATCCTGCGCCGGAGCGCGCTGCCCAGCCATCGACATCC
>RFHM01000012.1 GCA_003696865.1 Acidobacteriota bacterium
GATCGAGCAGGTCAGCCGCCGAAATTCGATCACCGGAACGATCTCTCTCCGACCTCGCGCACTTCACCAGGTTGCCCTCATGACCCTCATAATGGTAGCTTGATCGGCGTATTCATTGTCCCAACTCTACAAATCATGTCGAGAACGTCGGGAGGGAGCACCTCGTAAAGATACAAATTTCCATTGCTCGGACCGTCGGGTTATGCTACGATGGCGGCATCGAAAATCACAAATGACGAGTCAAGAGGTGGGGTGGTCCGGCGTGGGAGAACGAGGTTGAGGTGCTGGTGATGATCGGACGAGAACGCGCTGTTCACACTCCCACCCATCTCAGGCATCGGATGTTCTTGCCAACTCACAAAGCTCGTCTGATTTTCAGCCTCGAGGCGGGTGAAACAATCCCATCCCGTCTCTCGTATTCACTCGGTGAACGCCGACAAAACTTCTCAAGGAGTGCACACTTATGAAGAGGATACGACAACTCGGGTCATACACGATGGCTCTTGGTTTGATCATCCTGCTCAGTGCGCCGCTGGGGTTCGCCCAGGCGGGCGCGCGTCAGCGATTCGTTCAACGCGATCAATCGGAACAATCCGCGACTCAGAACTCCTCACAGACCGGAGACCAGCCAGCCCAACAGGAAGATCAGCAAGAAGCGCTGTTCGGGCCGGTGCACCCGCTGATGGTCGAACGGGTGGGTATTGATCCCAACCAGGTTCTCCGCTTGTCGCTGCATGATGCCATTCTCATGGCGTTGGAGAATAACAACGACATCCAGGTCGAGCGCACCAACGTGCAGATTGCCGACTACAACTTGAAGTCATTCCGTGGCGCTTACGATTTCTTCGTCGAACCCTTCATTCAGTATCGGTCAGACACGCGTCCCGCTCCCAGCCGCCTGCAACAGGGAGTTGGTGGCATCCCTCTCTCCTCGACCGAGACGCTCGATTACAATATCAGTGTGACTCAGCAATTGCCCTGGTGGGGGACGACGTGGCGATTCTCCATCAATAACACGCGAACGCTCACCAACAACGCCTTCGCGGCCGTCAATCCCTTCTACAATGCTGCCGTCAGCATTGACGTCACCCAGCCGCTGCTCAGGAATTTCCGTATCGATCAGACCCGCTCGCAGATTCGCATTCAAAAGAAGGCCATCAACCTCTCTGATAGCCTCTTCCGCCAGCGAGTGATTGATATCATCACGCAGGTCCAACGGGCCTACTGGGACCTGGTGTTCGCCATTCGAGCGGTGGAGATTCGACAAGAGGCGCTGGAGTTGGCCAAGACGAATCTGGAGAACAATCGGAAGAAGGTAGAAGCGGGAACAGTGGCTCCCATCGATCTGGCGCAATCAGAGGCTCAGGTCGAGCAGGAACGACAGAACCTCATCACGGCGATCGGCAACGTGACGGCCATGGAGAACGCGCTCAAGGCGTTGATCATCGGTGATCCCAATGCTCCGGAGTGGCGCGCCAATATCGTGCCCACCGAGAGCATCGGTCACCTGGCTCCGGTCCTCGACTATGAGAGCGCCATCCGATTGGCGCTGGCTAATCGGCCGGAGTTGGAACAGCTCAAGTTGCGCAAGGAACAGAAAGAAATCGAGATCAAGTATCTCAAGAATCAAACGTTGCCTCAGATCGATCTGGTGGCCAGCTACACGAGTAACGGCCTCAAGGGATCGGAAGTCATCCTCGATCCCGATCTGGTCCCGCCCGGATTCGCCGGTGAGACCCCCGCCGGGCTCATCGGCGGTCCCGGAGATGCGCTCCGGCAAGCGTTCACCAACGACTTCCGAACGGTCTCCTTTGGGCTGCGCATGAATTTCCCCGTTCGCAATCAGACGGCCAGAGCCAATCTGGGACGGGCGCGAGCCGAGCGCCGGAGCCTGGATTTTCAAGAGAACAAATTGATCCAGCTCATCAGCACCGAAGTGCGCAATGCGCTGCAGAATGTGGAGACGGCGCGACAGAATATCGAGGCGGCCCGCGCGGCTCGCATTGCTCGAGAGCGTCAACTGGAAGGAGAGCAGAAGAAGTTCGAAGCCGGTCTGTCCACCACGTTCTTCGTGTTGCAATTCCAGAACTTCCTCTCTCAGGCCCGGCTGGCCGAACTTCAGGCACTGGTCAATTACAACAAAGCCATCGCCGATTTGCAGCGCGTGATGTCAACGACACTCTCGGCGCATAATGTGGAGATCGCTCCTCCAACGGGCGGCAAGTGAAGCCGAGGTGGAGTCACCGAAAGACCCGAGTGTTCAGGCCCGAGATCGCACGCACGGTCTCGGGCCTTCTTCCCCATCATCGATGTACGCGCCGGCGCAGCCACATGGATCCGATCGATGCGGACCACGCGAGTGATCACTTTCCCTGCCACCGCTCTCCTCGCCCATTACCCGTGATCGTCTTCACCCAGAGCGCCGTTTTCGTCAGCACCGCACCCCCCGGTCGAAGCGCGACCTCGGCGAGCCGAAAAACCGCGCTCATCCCATCCGGATGAGCGCGTTGACAACCCGTCCGATCCTGGATTAGTCTAATTCTGCTCAATGGTCGGGAGCCCATCAGGGGCACATGAAAATCTCTGTTACCATCATCACGCTCAATGAAGAAGATCGGTTGGCCGACGCTCTCCAATCGGTCACCTGGGCGGATGAAATTGTCGTCGTCGATGCCGGCAGTACGGATCGCACCGTCGCCATCGCCCGTCAGTATACGGATCGCGTCATCACTCACTCCTGGTCGGGTTATGCGGCTCAGAAAAATTTCGCCGATGACCAGGCGTCCTGCGAGTGGATTCTCAGCCTGGATGCCGATGAGCGCGTCTCGCCAGAGCTCAAGCGCTCCATCGAGCGATTGAAACGCGAGGGCCCTCGGTATGATGGCTATCGCATTGCTCGTCGCGCCTGGTATCTCGGACGTTGGATCAATCATTCGGGTTGGTATCCCGATTATCAGTTACGGCTCTATCGGCGCGACCGGGCGCGCTGGCAAGGGGATTACGTGCACGAGTCCGTGCGGGTGAACGGCCGGGTGGGAACGCTCGCCGGAGATCTCTGGCACTTCACCCGTCGCAACCTGGCCGAGCATCACGACGTGCTCGGACGCTATACGACTCTGGCCGCCGAAGGTGATTTCGCCCAGGGCAAGAGGGTCGGATGGTTGAGCCTGCTGGTGAAACCTCCGCTGGCCTTCTTGCGGAGTTATATCCTCAAGCAGGGATTTCGCGACGGCATTCCCGGCCTCGTCATCGCCTCATTCGCCGGCTACTACGTCTTTCTCAAGCAGGCCAAGCTCTGGGAGAAGCAACGGTTCCCCGAAGGCTGGAAGAAGTGAAGTGCTCCAGCTCGGCGATCCATATTTCTCGTGTCTCGCTGAGAGGGCGTCGCTCTTCGGGCAGAGTTCGCGCGTCATTCATATCTCAGTGCCTCGATGGGATCGAGCCGGGCCGCTTTATTGGCCGGATACAAGCCAAAGAACAGCCCCACGCTCACCGAGACGGTGAACGCCACCACGATCCAGAACAGGGAGAGGCTCGTTGGCAAAGAGGGAAAAATCCAGCGCACGATGAAGCTCACCGCTCCCCCCAGTATGATCCCCAGCACGCCACCGACGCCCGTCAACGTGATCGCCTCAATGAGGAATTGCACCAGGATGTCGGATCGTCGCGCGCCCACCGCTTTACGGATGCCGATTTCGCGCGTCCGCTCGGTCACTGAAACGAGCATGATGTTCATCACGCCAATGCCACCCACCAATAATCCGATCGAGGAGATGATGAGCGTCAACATGACCAGTGCTCCCGTCAACTGATTCCACAATTCGGTGTAAATATCCGGCGTGATCGTCTCGAAATCATTGGGCTTGTCGGCCGGCACGCCACGCCGTCGCCGCAATACGTTGATGACTTCATCGCGCGCCTGTTCCAGCAATCGTTGATCGGCGACCTTCACGCCGATGAACGTCTCCTCGATGTCCGGATACAACTTGACGAACGTGGTCAACGGAATGTGAATGAATTGATCGAGGCTCGGTCCGCCAAACAATCCCTTGTCTTCCTTCAACACGCCGATGACCTCGAACTGTTTCCCGTTGATGTTGATCTTCTTGCCCAGAGGATCGATCTGGGGGAACAAGGCCTCTTTGACGGCGTGGCCGATGACGCAGACTTGGCGACGGCGGTTCATGTCCAGCTCGGAGATGAAGCGGCCATCCTCGACGACCAGCAGTTCGATGACCTTCTCGTAGACAGGCTCTACGCCACGCACGAAGGTGCCGCGCATCTCCCGTCCTCGATAGCTCACATAGTTGGGTTGGCCAAAGTAGACGGCGCGCGTACGAAACGGCGTGGCATACTGCACCGAAGGACAACTCCGGGCGATGGCATGGGCGTCTTCGAGGCGGAGGTGCTTTCGTTTGCGAATCTCCTCCGGAATGTGACCGAAATGCGCTGGCGGGAGTCGGGTGACGAAAAAGACTTGCGATCCCAATCGCTCCACCAATCCGGCGACGTGCGCATTCAAGCCGTGGATGACGGCGGCTACGGCGACCACGGCCATCACGCCAATGACGACGCCCAAGATGGTGAGGCCCGCGCGCAGTTTCTGCGATCGAATGGCTTCCAGAGCGATGAGTACGGGCTCTTTGATTTGACTGATGGTATTTCCTTTCATCGACATCGAAATGTCATTCCCGGCGGAGCGCCTCGACGGGATCCAGAGCCGCCGCTCGCTGAGCCGGATAGATGCCGAAAATCAAGGCGATCGCCGATGAGACCACCAGTCCCACCAGCACGGCTTCCGGTTGAACGACGGCGGGAAACGGCGTGTATCGATTGACGAGCACGGCCACGACGAATCCCAGTCCCACGCCGATGCCGCCTCCGACCAGACACAGCGTCAGCGCTTCCATGAAAAATTGCTCCAGAATATCGCGCCGGCGCGCGCCCACCGATTTTCGCAATCCGATCTCTCGCGTCCGCTCGGCGACGGTGACCAGCATGATATTCATGATGACGATGCCGCCGACCACCGAGGCGATGGAAGCGATGATGATGAAGGCGATGAAGAAAGCGCTCTTGATGCTATCCCACAGCGACCGTAACGTATCCGCCGTGGCGATGTAAAAATTATCCTTCTGGCCGTAGGAGACGTGCCGCCGGCTGCGCAAGATGAGGCGCGCCTGATCCACGGCCAATGGCAGTCGCTCAGAATGAACGGCGCGCGCCGTAATGGTGAGATCCTGGAGTCGGTTGCGATAGCCATACATCTTAAAAAATCGATTGATGGGGATGATGACGAACGTGTCCTGATCCTGTCCCAGGATACTCCCGATACGATCGGCGACGCCGACGACCCGGTGAGGGTGTGGACCAATTTTGACGATCTTCCCTATGGGATCGAGATGGGGGAACAATTTCTCGGCCACCTCGGCGCCCAACACGCAGACGCTGGCAGCATGCTCATCCTCCCACGCCAGGATATATCGCCCTTCGGCGATCTCGATGTGTCCAATCTTCACCATATTGGCGGTCACCCCTCGGATTTCAACGTCGGTCAACTCGCGGTGGCCATATTTGACGTGACCGGAGATCGTCACCTGTGCTCCTACATCGAGGCACTCTGAGCATCCACGCTTGATGGCCTCCACGTCTTCCATGGTGAGATCCTTGTAGCGCAGGGCGTCGAAATACTCGTCCATGTCGGTCACCACGGGCGGCGTCTTGGTGATTTGAAATGAGTCGCTTCCCAGGGCGATGACTTTATCCTGTACATACGCGTTGGCCCCATCGACGATGGTGATGACCGTAATGAGCGTGGCCACGCCTATGATGAGGCCCAACAAGGTGAGAAAGGACCGGAGCTTGTGAGCCCACAACGAAGCGAATCCCATTTTGAGCGTCTCGATTTTACTCATCTCCGGCCATTGCCACTCTGACTCATCGCAAACTCGATATTTTACTTTACGATCGTCGCGTTCCACCAGTTCATCCGGCCCGCGCCGTTCGGCGCTCGTGGCCATTCGCTCTTGACGTTCCCGCTTTCGGTTTATAACTTTCTTCCCCCGGTCGGCCAGTCGTGAGAGATTGGCACTGAGAAGGAGTGATCGACCAGGCCCGCGCGCCATTGGGAGCGGGTTTCTGGTGCCGAGCATCTCGATGAGGAGGAAGGAATTCATGGATCCGGAAATCAAGAAACAAGTCCTGCGCAAATTGACCTACGGCTTGTATATCCTCACAGCGGCGCATGAAGATGACCTGGCGGGAGGAACGGTCAACTGGCTGTCTCAAGCCTCATTCTCGCCGCCCCTGGTGATGGTCGGTGTGAAGGCCGACAGCCACGTGCACCAGATCATCGAACGAAGCGGAGCATTTGCCGTGAACATCCTCGCCGCCGATCAAAAGGAGGTCGCCGCGGCCTTCTTTCGCCCCTCAGAGGTGAAAGATGGGCGCCTGAACGGATATGCTTTCGAGGTCGGCGCCGAAACGGGCGCGCCGCTTCTTGTCGATCTCCCAGCCTGGTTCGAAGCGCGCGTCACCGATACCATCAAGCGCGGCGATCATACTGTGTTCGTCGCCGAAGTGGTCAACGCGGGGTTGAGGAATGCCGAGGCCCGTCCACTGGTGATGTGGGATACCGGTTGGTTCTACGGCGGATAGGTCCGCTCACCGGCGGTTATCCTCTGCATAACCCCGGTCTCCATCGAGCTCGAGGTTGACGGCTCGCCGCCGGGGCGCTCACCGGCCGGCGGATGGGACCATCTCCGGTCATAGTCTCATGCGCCGTATTTGATGAGTTTGCCGGCGTGGGCCAGGAGTAGTCCCATGCCTTCCACCAATCGGAAACGTCCCAGGCTTCCCCGAGCGAATGCTCGCTCGTTGAATCCGGTCAGACCATCGGGCGTGAGCGTTTTGGCATGCAATAAATACGGCACTGGATGCCAACTGTGGCTGGCCAGCATGCAGGGCGTGCTGTGGTCGCCGGTGATGGCCAGGACGTCTGGTTGCAGATCGAGAAGGGCGGGGATGATGATGCGATCCACCCGTTCGATGACGCTCACCTTGCCCGGGAAATTTCCATCCTCGCCGTGACTGTCGGTCTTTTTCACATGAACGTAGAAGTAATCGTGCGCGTCGTAGTGTTCTCTGAGCAGACGGACCAGCGCCTCCAGATCTTCTTCCGCAGGCGTTTGAATGATCTCCATGCCCGCCAATCGCGCCAATCCGCGATACATGGGGTACGTAGCGATGGCCGCTGGCGTGAGCTGATAGAGTTCCTGAAATGTAGGCATAGCCGGTCGTTTGGCGAATCCTCGCAAGACCACACCATTGGCCGGTCGCTCGTTTCTGAGGATTTCGCCGGCCAACGTCACGAACTTGTTGACCACGGCGGCCGTTCGTTCGGAGGCCTCATCGCGCCCTTTGACCCGTTTAGGGGGCACGCCCACGCGCTGAGGATCGGAGTCTTCGACGTCGGCTCCCAATCCTTGGCCACGAAGCACGAGCACGAACCGATACTCTTTGGACACCCGCACGAATACCCGGACGCCGTCAATTTCATTGATGTGCTCCTGGAGAAGTTGACAGAGCCGTTCACCCTCCTGGTGAGGGATGCGTCCGGCGCGCCGATCGACGATATGGCCTTGCTCGTCCAGCGTCACGAAATTTCCTCGAGCCGCCACGTCATCGGGCTCCAGCTCGAATCCCGTGCCCAGCGCCTCCAGCACGCCGCGACCAATCTCCCATACGAGGGGATCGTATCCGAAGATGGCGAGGTGCCCCGGTCCACTGCCCGGCGTGACGCCTTTGATGACCGGATCGGCGAGCCCACAGTTGGACCGGCTCGCCAGTTGATCCAGGTTGGGCGTATGGGCCACTTCCAGCTCGGAGCGTCCTTCGGGCCCCGGAGCTCCACCGAGCCCATCCATGATGAGCACTACAATCTTCGAGTCCGTCCGCGTTGCGACTTGCCTGAAGAGTTCCAACGGCTCCATAGGTTCACCTCCAGCAAGGACATTGATGGGAAATTCTGACAGAAACGCCGGAGAAAGTCTAACCGACTGGGGAATGATACGGGTGTCCTCATCATCGACGTGATGTCCCCACATCTCCGCGATGGGCCATGAGTTGCTGAAGCAGGGGGAAGTCGACGTTTCGCCCCGTCAGGATGGCGGCCACCTTCCTCGTCGAGTGGGGAATGGCGCGTTCAAGGAGCAGAGCAATAGGAACGGCACCCGCTCCTTCCACGACGAGTTGTTCATGCGCGATGAGCTCGACCATCGCTCGTTCCAGACTTTCTTCCGAGACGAGCTGGATGTCATCGACGTAGCGAAAAACGAGCGGCACGGTGATCGAGCCGGGTTCGATATTCCCGGCCAGCCCATCGGCCAGCGTCGGTTTCTCTTCCACCGCGACGAGCCGACCGGCGCGAAACGCTTCATACATGGCCCGCGTGTGTGCTGATTGAACGCCGACGATCTGGATCTGCGGATTGATCGCTTTGGCCATGAGGGCGACTCCGGCCAACAATCCTCCACCGCCCACCGGAACCAACAGAGTGTCTAGATCGGGGACGGCTTCCAGCACTTCCAGTGCCACCGTCCCCTGTCCGGCGATCACATCAGGATCATTGTAGGGGGAGACGAAAACCCAGTTCCCCTCGGCGGCCAACTGTCGAGCGGCGCGTTCGGCCTCGTCATAGGTTTCGCCGATGAGCTGGAGTTGAGCGCCCGCCCGTCGGATGGCATCGATTTTCGTCTGTGGAGCCGAGCGAGGCACAACCACTGTGGCTCGCATCCCAAACAGCTTCGCGCCATAAGCGATGGCTCGACCATGATTCCCGGCCGAGACGGTCAAAATGTGAGGCGGGTCTGGCGAGGAAGCGAGACGCTGTAGTTTATTCACTGCCCCACGCAGCTTGAACGAACCGGTGTGCTGAAGATTCTCCAGCTTGAGATAGACTTGGCACCCCGCCGCTTCCGAGAGCCACGCTGAATGAACGCAGGGCGTCGACCAGATCAGTCTGCGCAGCCGTCGCCGTGCTCGCAGGATATCTCGAGGAGTCACCAGTGGCATAGCGATCAAGACCGGCGCTCGCGTTCTTCGCGAATGAGTTCCAGTTCGGCGATCGCCTCCAAGTCCCTGGGGCGCCCCATCGCCCGCTTGACTTCAATGAGACGCTCCAAACCCAGGCACCAGCATTCAACGCCGAACAGGCGAAGTCGAATGGAATGCGGCAACAAATCGTCATAGCCGCCGCCCCCGGTGATCTCGCCGAACAGATCGAGGGCGCCAAGCGAAGTGGTGAGCGTGAAATTCAAACCATTCCAAATCGTGCGTTCGCTCCACTCGAAAGGCAATCCAGGAGGAGCGCCGCGAAGGTATGGATGATACGGAGCCAGGGCACGAACCAAGCGTCCCACGTTCTCTTCCGTCCGTTGATAAACAATGTCTAAATCTTTGGTGAGACGAGTTGAGCCGTGCGCGACGGCGGCCACGCCACCAATGAGAATGAATTCGATCCCGGCCTCGGCCAGGAGTGTGATCAATTTCCGATAATCGGTCATCACGGTCTCTCCGCCTCTCGGCCGGCTCGTCGTACTTCCTCGGCGAACTGCTGCAACTTCATGAGTTCCTCGATCCGCTGTTCGACCGTGAGCCGGAGGTTCTCACGAATGAGCGTGCGATCGATATGCTTCTTATAGGCCTCGATCACCGGATCAGGCTTCAGCCTTCCGAGATTCTTTCGCCTCCATTGCTTCGCCCGCCCGGCTTCACGTCCAGACCTCTCCTCGGTCATCTTCACCTCTCCCATCATGTCCTCCGCCGAGGATTATAGCATGGGGTAGCGATTGTCCGTAGCCACATCATGTGAGGTCGTCTTTACCTCCACAAAAGCGGCGCTCTTGGCTCGTTCCCTGGGATCGAATCGATTATAATGGCCGGGAGAGAAGTGATGCTCATCGGCAGGTGCAAAAGAGCCGTCTGTTGTTGGATCGGGTGGTGGCTCGGCCTGGTGCTGATGGCTCCCACGCTCGTCCAGGCCGAGCAGTTGCCGATCAAGACCTACACCACGGCTGATGGGCTGGGCAGCGATTTCATCCAGCGCATTGTCCGGGATTCGCGCGGTTTCCTCTGGTTCTGTACGCGAGATGGGCTCAGTCGGTTTGATGGCCGTCGCTTCGTCACCTATACCATGGAGCAGGGGCTGTCCGATCCAACGATCAATGATCTGCTGGAGACGCACGATGGCGTTTACTGGGTGGCCACCAACGGCGGCGGCGTGTGCCGATTCAACCCCGATCCCATCGAAAATCAAAAGGCAAAAGGTAAAGATCCACAATCCGCGATCCACAATCTCTTCACGATCTATCCCGTGGGCGATGAGCCGGCGACCAATCGGGTTAACGTCTTGTATGAAGACCGCGCCGGGCGGCTCTGGGCTGGGACTGATGGTGGCCTGTTTTGCCTGGACCAGACGAGCGATCAAGCCGTCTTTCGCTGCGTCGAGCTGGGACTGCCATCACATCCAGATCATCTGGTGGGAGTGGCCGCTTTCGTCGAAGATCGGGAAGGCAGCCTCTGGATCGGCACCTCGTGGGGACTGGTGCGGCGCTCCTCCGATGGTCGGATGGTTCACTACCCGGTGCACCCGGTGCAAGGCACCGATCGTGTCACGACATTGCTTATAGACCGCGAGGGGCGGCTGTGGGTGGGCCACGAGGCGGGGTTGCTGGTGCTCCAGCCTGATTTCGCCTCCATCGCCAATCAAAAGGCAAAAGGCAAAAGGCAGAAGGCAGAAAGCGAACCGCTCGCGTCTGAAATCCACATTCAAACATCAACAATCCGAAAGGCTGGGGATGTCCGCTGGTACACGACTGCCGATGGGCTCGTCCACAATCGGGTGCTGGCCTTACACCAAACGTCCGATGGTCGGATCTGGATTGCCACGGCAGGCGGCCTGACCGAGTACGACGGCCAGCGCTTTCGCCGTTACACGACGGCGCAGGGCTTGAGCAATAAATTCGTTTGGCAGTTGGCCGAGGACTGCGATGGGAACCTCTGGATGGGCACTCGGAGTGGGGCGATGAAGTTAACCTTGAATGGATTCACCACCTACGATGAGACCGACGGTCTCGGCCATACCCGGATTCACGCTATCTTCGAAAACCCGGCGGGCGCGCTCTTTGTGGTCAGCGGGAACTGGTGTATCAATCGCTTTGACGGCGAGCGGTTCACTTCGGTTGAGCCCAAACTCCCCGAGGACGCGACGTATAGTTGGGCCAGTCAGGTCGGGTTTCTGGATCGCGCCGGGCAGTGGTGGCTGCTGACGACCAAAGGACTCTACCGCTTCGCCAAGGTCGGCCGCCTTCAGCAGTTGGCGCATGAGCGCCCGCTGGCTATTTATACTCGCCGCGACGGGCTGGCTGGCGACCGTCCGTTTCGCCTGTTTGAGGATTCGCACGGCGACATCTGGGTCGGCACGCGAGGAGAGATACAGGGCGGATTGGCCCGTTGGGACCATGCGACCGGTACCTTCCATCGCTACACCGAAGCCGATGGACTGCCTCCGACGAAGGCACCCTCGGCGTTTTCCGAGGCCCGGTCTGGCGCAGTGTGGATCGGGTTTTATGATGGCGGCCTGGCGCGCTATCAGGAGGGACGCTTCACGCTATTCACGGTGATGGATGGAGTACCCGCGGGTATGATCACGACGCTCTATCTGGATCGGGCCGGTCGGCTGTGGATCGGCTCCAATCAGGGAGGTCTCGGTCGCCTCGATGACCCGGGGACACATCATCCACGCTTCTTGCGGTATACCATTGCCCAAGGGTTGTCCAGTAATAATGTCCGATGTCTCACCGAGGACCGGTGGGGACGGATCTACCTGGGGACGGTGCGGGGCGTGGACCGGCTCGATCCGGCGACCGGTCATATTAAGCATTATACGATCAACGACGGGTTGGCGAACAGCTTTGTGACGGTGGCCTTTCGTGATCGCCACGGCGCGTTGTGGTTTGGCACTCAGAGAGGGCTCTCGCGGCTCGTGCCGCAACCGAGTCGGCCGCCGTCACCGCCGCCGATCTGGATTGGCGGGCTGCGCATCGCGGGCGTCTCACAGCCCGTGTCGGAACTGGGTGAGGTGGACATCTCGGGGCTCGAGTTGGGATCGGACCAGAATCAGCTTCACATCGACTTCTTCAGCCTTGGCTTCGCCGCGGGCGAGGTGCTTCGGTATCAATACAAGCTGGAGGGCGCCGATCGGGATTGGAGCACGACCGATCAACGCTCCGTCAATTACGCCAATCTTTCAGCGGGTGATTATCGCTTCCTGGTGCGCGCGGTGAGCGCCGACGGCCAGACGAGCCCTACGCCCGCCGCGGTGGCCTTCACCATTCTCCCGCCCGTCTGGCAGCGCTGGTGGTTTTTGGCGTTGGCAGTGATATTCGGCGGCGTGATGGTCTATGCCATCCATCACTATCGTCTGGCGCACCTGCTGGAACTGGAGCGAGTGCGGACGCGCATTGCCACCGATCTACACGACGACATCGGATCGAGCTTATCGCGGATAGTGATCTTGAGCGAGGTAGTGAAACAGGAGATCGGCACCACTCATCAAGGAGTCGTCCAGCGACTGACGGAGGTGGCGGAGACGGCGCGCGAGTTGGTGGACACGATGAGCGATATCGTCTGGTCGATCGATCCTCAGCGCGATGATCTGAAGAATGTCATCGCCCGAATTCGACGGTTCGCCTCTGATGTGCTCGGAGTCCAGGGAATCGGTTGGAAATTCCAGACCCCGCCGGAGCCGGAGAAGGTCAAACTCACTCCCGAGCAGCGCCGCCACATCTTTTTGATCTTCAAAGAAGCGATTCACAACATCGTGCGCCATGCCGACTGTACATTCGTCTCGCTCACCATTCATGTTGCGGGCGGGCGACTGGTGGCAGAGATTCACGACGATGGTCGTGGTTTCCTCGTGCCGGCGACGCCCGAGCTGATTCGTCAGGACCGGCCGGGCCATGGCCTGGAGAGCATGCGAGCGCGAGCCGCCGCGCTCGGCGGTCAGTTGCATATCGATTCGGCGCCTGGCCGAGGGACGCATCTGATTCTGAGCATTCCGCTCAAATGAACGATGAATGGTGATTCCACATGCGCACGGTCTGTTCGGTTCGTCGCCTCAAGGATATAGATAAGCTGAGACATCGACGCTGCGGCGAAACGGCACCGAAGTAATTGGCCGGGACCGTCAATGAGCGGTGGCCAGAAAGTCGCCGCTGACCACTGGCCGCACAAACATGCTATTGTGGTGGCCGAAGAGGTGCGTTAGGATAACGCTTTACGCAAAGCGAGGCACGAGGCGTGTATGCAAACAGATGAAACCATTCGCGTGGCCATCGTTGAAGATGATCGATCCACCCGCGAAGGCTTGAGCTTGATCATCAATGGCACACCCGGTTATCGCTGCGTGGGCACCTTTCGTTCCGTGGAAGAGGCGCTGCGGCTCATCGGCCTAGAGGTGCCCGATGTGCTACTGTTGGATATCCACCTGCCCGGCATGTCCGGCTCTGAAGGAGTGGCCCTGTTCAAAGAGAGGTATCCCGCCATGCAGATTCTCATGTTGACGATCTATGACGAGGAAGAGAAGGTTTTCGAATCGATCTGCAACGGGGCCTGCGGTTATTTGCTGAAGAAGACGCCGCCGGCCGGGCTGCTGGAGGCCATCAAGCAGGCCCATCATGGTGGTTCGCCCATGACGCCGGAGATTGCGCGCAAAGTGGTGACGCTGTTTCAAAAGACTGGACCACCGGAAAAGCTGGAGCATGATCTCACGCCTCAAGAAATCCGACTGCTTCAGTTTCTGGCCGAGGGATACAGTTACCAGGCCATCGCCGATAAGCTTCACATCAGCATCAATACGGTGCGGGATTACATCCGCAGCATCTACGAAAAACTCCACGTCCACTCCAAATCCGAAGCGGTCAGCAAAGCCCTCCGCAGTCGCATCATTCGTTAGTCCGCAGGCCACGATCCGTCGTCCGGAGTTGGGTGTGCCTGGGACGCGATCGGAGTTGATCATCCCGCCAACGTTTCAAGGACGTCTCCTCCATAACCTGGCCTCCCTGTATCCAGCCTCTCTAGTCGCTCAAACCGAGGGCACGAACCAATGCAAAAAACCACATGTTCATGCTATACCGGCCGGGACGAAAGAGAGGTATAAGAAGGTGTATGTGTGATCGTTCGGCCCGTATCGTTGGATTGTGAACGCGTGATAGCCGAGTTGAGCACGTGATCATCGACGATGCGGGCCTCAAGACGACGTGCCCGGGAATGTCATGTGAGCCACCGAGTATTAGGAGAATGAAAAACGGTGCAATGGATCCATGTTAAATGGCAACGCAAGTGGCCCGGCCGCCCGGAGCTCGAGCGACGTGCTCCATCGGGAAGCCCCCATGGTTCTTCTGCTTCGCTCCCGGCTGCCGGGCAGGCGGCCCAGAGAACCAATTTTGGGAGGAACTTGAACCTGATAAGAAAGGAGATGAAGAATCATGAGAAGGAAGATGGTTTGGAATTTCGAGATGAGGCGATTCATCAACATGGGAGTTCGAATGTGTCTTCTGCTCCTAGTTATTACCTTCATTCAACCGGGTAGCGCGTCAGCACAGGCAACGATCGAGCGTTTAGGAGACGCCTCTGCCGGTGCCATCAGCCAGGTGGCCATGACCGCCCTTGGCAACCGAGTGGTCACCGCCGTTCGCACCGGCGGTGGCTATCTCAAACTCATCGCCTGGCAAGTCACAAGCGGGGGGGAGATCGAGCGTTTGGGAGACGCCACCGCTGGCGCTATCGGCGAAGTGGCGATCACCTCACTGAGTTCAATGGAGGGAGATCGAGTGGTCACCGCCGTTCGCACCGGCAGTGGCTATCTCAAGCTCATCGTTTGGCAGGTCACAGGCCAGGGGCAGATCGAGCGTTTGGGTGATGCCACAGGTAATGCCATTGATCAGGTAGCCATGGCCTCAGTAGGTGGGAACCGGGTGGTCACAGCCTGCCGCGATGCCCATAGCAATCTCAAGCTCATCGCCTGGGACGTCAGCGCCCAAGGCCAGATCCAGGCTTTGGGAAGCGCGGCCGCTGGCGCCATCAGCCAAGTGGCAATTGTCGGTCTAAGGGCAGTTGGTTCTGATGCCCGGATGCTGACAGCCGTTCGCACCGGCAGTGGCTATCTCAAGCTTATCGCCTGGGACGTCAGCGCCCAAGGCCAGATCGAGCGTAAGGGCGATGCCGCGGCTGGCGCCATCAGTCAGGTGGCCATGACGTTCGTTACGACGCTGGGTTTTCCTCCCGAAGCAGAGGTGGTTGTCACAGCCGTTCGCACCAGTAGTGGCTTTCTCGAGCCCATCGCTTGGTACGTGGATGATTATGCGTCGGGACAGGTCACCCGCGGAGCATCCGCCGTCGCGGAAGCTATTAGCCAAGTGGCTGCATCCACGGTGCGACCTGCATTCATGCCAGACATGCTGGTCACAGCCGTTGCCACTAGCAGTGGCCTTCTCAGGCTCATTGTTTGGGATGTCGGCACCGGAGATATCATGGACAGTCTGGGAGTTGCGGACGCCACTCCCACCATTAGTCAGGTTGCGGTGACAAACCTAGCGATGCAGACGCGGGTGGTCACAGCCGTTCGCACCAATATGGGATACCTCCAGCTCACGGTTTGGGAGGTCAAAATGTCCCCTTGACGCGCTCCGAGGGCGACATCAACGTGCAGTCGGCGGGGCGAAGTCAACTTTGGATGAGGCTGCCAGACGGCTCCGCCAGTTGCCGACAGTCTGGTGTGAAGCGATGAGGCTCCAGCCAGTGACGGCTCGAGAGCTGACCGTGCCCACGGCATGGCATCAAGAGGCCCGGTACTCTCAGCGACCATCTGGCCGCGCCAAGAACCGGGATCATACGATCCATGAGTGGCACGATCTTGAGAGTGGAAAGGATCAGGAGAATCGGCCATGTGCTCGCGCACGCCACGATGGATGAAAACCTGGGAGCGCCTGCTTCCAGCGGGCTGCTTTCCAAAGGTGAGACAGGCAGGCTAGAAGCCTGCGCTCCCAGGGATTTTCAGAGGAGTCACTCATGGCTTTGCCAGCCACATCGCGGGGATGAAAAGAGCCCGTTGGAGGATCTTTGCGTTCTCTGCGCCTTTGCGGTGATTTTCGAGGGAGGATATAAAACATATGAAACATACAACACGACTGAGCAAGATCTTCGTTGTGGTTATAGCTATACTCCTGTTGGCCGCCTCGCTCCCAGCAAAGGGCGCCCCGGAGGGGGAAATCCGCTGGGAGCAAACCAGTGGACCGGTGGGCGGCAGCATCATGACACTCACAGTGAATGGTGCCGGGGACCTGTTGGCCGGGACGCTCGGCGGCGTGTTCCGCTCCTCCGATGGTGGCGATTCCTGGACCGCCATCAATACTGGTCTGACGGAGCTTCGGGTCCCGACACTGTTGGCGACTGACAGGGGGGACCTGTTTGCCGGGACGTTGGGCGACGGTGTCTTCCGCTCCCGCAATAATGGGCGCACCTGGCAGGCAGTCAATACCGGCTTGACCGATCTAGTTGTTCGCAGTCTGTTGGTCAATAGTGCGGGCGACCTGTTTGCCGGGACCGATGACGGTATCTTCCGCTCCCGCAATAATGGGCGAACGTGGAAGCCCGTCAATACCGGCTTGCCGGCCCCATCGCCGGTTCTTTTTATCTTCGCTCTGATCGCGAATGAGGCGGGAGATCTCTTCGCGGGAATGGATTTCAACGGCGCATTCCGTTCAACCGATAACGGGGACACCTGGACCCCTATCAATACTGGTTTGACTAATCTTCGTGTCTTTGCCCTCACGGTGAGCCCAGCGGGTGAGCTGTTTGCCGGGACGTTTGGCGGCGGCGTATTCCGTTCCAGTGATAACGGCGACACCTGGACGC
>RFHM01000013.1 GCA_003696865.1 Acidobacteriota bacterium
CTGGCATCTCATGGGAAGCGCTCTCTTGACATCGGTGGCGGCGTCATGAACAATTCAGCCTCGCCATGTTAGCGCGATCTCAACTCACAGGAAGGAGGGTCGTTTTATGGTTCACCATCGATGGATTTTGAGACTCCGTTTTGTCGTCTGCCTTCTGTTTCTTCTCGTGGGAACGGGTCTCGCCTCGGCGCAGACCAAGCTGCTGCGATTCCCCGATATTCATGGCGATAAGGTCGTTTTTTGTTATGCTGGCGATTTGTGGATCGTCCCGTCATCTGGGGGAACGGCCATGCGATTGACGGCTCACGAGGGACAGGAACTGTTTCCCAAATTCTCACCCGATGGGAAGTGGATCGCCTTCACCGGTCAGTATGATGGTGACGAGCAAGTGTATGTTATTCCCAGCAGGGGCGGCATCCCCAAGCGGTTGACATATTATCCGGCGCGCGGGCCGTTGCCGCCCCGTTGGGGCTTCGATAACCAGGTCTATGGATGGACGCCCGACGGGAAGGCCATCTTGTTCCGCTCAATGCGCGATGGGTGGTCATTGAGTCAGAGTCGGCTCTACATCGTCAGGCTGGATGGAGGGCTCCCCGAACCACTGCCCATGCCCACTTCGGGCGCCGGCGACTACTCGCCCGATGGACGCCGCATCGTCTATTCGCCGTTGTTTCGCGACTTCCGCACCTGGAAGCGCTATCAAGGTGGATGGGCACAGGACCTCTTCATCTTCGATCTCCAGACGCTCGCCGCTGAGCGCATCACCCGCCATCCGCGAACCGAACGCGATCCCATGTGGATCGGCGACAAGATCTATTTCGCTTCCGATCGAGATGGCAAGTTGAATCTTTATGCGTACGATCTGCGAACCAAGCGAATCCGACAGATCACTCACTATCGCCAATGGGACGTGCGCTGGCCGAGCCGCGGTGAGAACGGACAAATCGTCTATGAGCTGGACGGTGAATTGTATGTGCTGGATACGAGGACCAATACGTCGCGCCGGCTCTCCATCTACGTGCCCAACGATGGTGTGGCCATGCGGCCGTCTCGCGTTTCGGCGGCCAAGCTCGTCGAGGATTTCTCGCTCAGCCCTAGAGGGGAGCGCGCCCTGTTCGTCGCTCGGGGAGACGTGTTCACGGCTCCCATCGAGAAGGGGCCAACGCGGAATGTGACCGATTCGTCCGGGGCTCATGATAAATGGGCGCGGTGGTCGCCCGATGGATCGAAAATCGCCTTCGTTTCCGATCGCGATGGCGAAGATGAAATCTACCTCATCAATCAGGATGGTTCGGGTGAACCGGAGCAGCTCACCGACGGTGGTCATGCTATGCGCTATGCCCCCGAGTGGTCGCCCGATGGCCAGCGCCTCGCCTTCAGCGATAAGGACGGAAAGCTCTATGTGCTGACGGTGAAGGACAAGAAACTGGTACAGATCGCCGATGAGCGGCGGGGTCAGGTCCGCGACTACACCTGGTCGCCGCATGGCGGATATCTGGCGTTCTCGCTGAGCGATGCCAATGGCTTCCGATCGATCTACATCTGGAGCGTCGCCGATGGCCAGGTGCGTCGCATCACTGGCGAATACTTCAACGAATTCAATCCCGCCTGGGATCCTGAGGGTAACTATCTCTACTACCTCAGCGACCGGGAGTTCGCGCCCCAGATCGGATCGTTCGAATGGAATTACGTCGTGGACCGAGAGACGTATATCTATGCGCTCGCCTTGCGCAAAGATGTGAAGCATCCCTTCCCGCCCGAGAGCGATGAAGTCACCATCGAGAAGAAAAAAACGAAAGGCGAAGAGACGTCGACATCCGAGCGGCAAAAAGAGGCCGAGCAAGAAGAGCAGAAATATATCACCATCGATTTCGATGGCCTCGCCCAACGAGTGGCGCGCGTGCCGGTAGAGGCAGATAATTATTATGGCCTGTCGGCCAATAAGGGTCATCTCCTCTACGTCCGCGGCACGCCTTTCTATTACGGCCGGTCGAGCGATAAGAAACCCGAGTTGCGCATCTTCTCGCTCAAGGATCGGAAGGAGACGACGTTGGCCGACGGCATCTCCGGATATGCCCTCTCTTCGGATGGAAAGAAGGTCTTGGTGCGCCAAGGCCAGGCCTACTACCTCTACACGGCTTCTCCCAAAGGGAAGAGTTCGAAGAAGAAGGTCTCCACTCGAGGCTTGATGGTGGATCGCGTGCCCGCCGAGGAGTGGAAGCAGATTTTCAACGAGGTGTGGCGGCGATTCCGCGATTTCTTTTACGTGGAGAACATGCACGGATACGATTGGGAAGCGCTGCGCGAGCAGTATCGGCCATTACTCCAGTACGTTGCTCATCGGTCCGATCTCAATTACGTCATTGGCGAGATGATCGCCGAGTTGAATGTCTCGCACGCCTATATTGCCGGAGGCGATTATAAGATCCCGCCTCGTCCCAAAGTGGCCCTACCCGGCGCTCGCTTCGAGCTGGATGAGGCCTCCGGGCGCTATCGCATCGCCAAGATTTTCAAGGGGCAGAACGAAGAAGATCGCTATCGCGCCCCGCTCACCGAGATCGGCGTGGAGATCAACGAAGGCGACTACGTCTTGGCCATCGATGGGGTGGAACTTCGGGCTAACGATAATCCCTATCGGTTGCTCCTCCACAAGGCGGATCATCCGGTTCAACTGACGGTGAATGCCACACCGACGATGGAAGGCGCTCGTCAGGTCACCTATAAGCCCATCACCAGCGAGGTGAATCTCATCTATCTGGATTGGGTGACGCGGAATCGAGAAAGAGTGACTGAAATGACCGATGGGCGCGTCGCCTACATTCACATTCCCGATATGGGCGCCAATGGCATTCGCGAGTTCATCAAATGGTTCTACGGACAGATCCGCAAGCAGGGTTTGATCGTTGATGTGCGCTATAACGGCGGCGGAAACGTCTCACAAATGCTCATCGAACGCTTGCAGCGGACGCTCCTGGCGGTGAGTTTTTCGCGAACTCGAGAAGATGCCAGTACCTATCCCGCCCAGGTCTTCTATGGACCGATGGTGTGTCTGCTCAACGAGAACTCCGCTTCCGATGGCGACATCTTTCCGGCCATGTTCAAGCGCGCGGGATTGGGGCCTCTCATCGGCAAACGCTCCTGGGGTGGCGTCATCGGCATCACCAGTCACGGGCCACTGATCGATGGTGGCTCCGTCTTCGTTCCCGAATTTGGTTTTGCCTCTCCGGAGGGACAGTGGATCATCGAGGGACACGGCGTCGACCCCGATATCGTCGTGGAGAACGATCCTCGGGCGCTGATCGAAGGCCGGGATCCGCAACTGGAACGGGCGATCGAAGAGGTCATGAAAATGATTCGTCAGAATCCCCGGGCATTACCGAAGCGCCCGCCCGCTCCCGTGCGCACCAAATAGAGTCCGCATCTGCGGGAGCTGGTGTGGAATCCTGTCTGGGGAAGGGTGATCGCCGGTCGGGCGTCCATCGTCGGTGATCGGAGAGGACCCGCCCGCTGAATTGACAGTGGAGCGACCGGGCAGGAGAATGAATATATGCCCGGTGAAGCCGAGTTCATCGAGCGCATTGCGGCGCTGCTCGGGCGCTCATCTGATGATCTCATCGTGGGTATCGGCGATGATGCCGCCGTCATCCGGAAGAGCGCCAGCCAATGGTGGCTCCTTTCGGTCGACTCTCAGATCGAAAATGTGCATTTCCGGAGAGAGTACACTCCGGCGCGCCTGCTCGGCCACAAGGCGTTGGCCGTGAATTTGAGCGATATTGCGGCGATGGGTGGAACGCCGCGATTCGCTTTGCTATCGCTCATCCTGCCTCGCGATCTGCCATCTTCGTTCATCGATGACATGCTGCAGGGGATGATGGCGCTGGCCGATGCTCATCGGGTCATCCTCATCGGTGGTGACGTAGCGGCATCGGGAGACGGCCTCACGCTCACGCTGACCATCGTGGGCGAGTGCCCGGCGGGAAAGATCCTGCGGCGCGATGGCGCTCGGCCGGGCGACGTGATCTTCGTCACCGGGCAATTGGGCCTGGCCGCCATGGGATGGCGATTGCTCGAGCGCGGCTTCCGATATGCGCCTCATCTGTCGCCGCCGTGGCGACGACTCATCCTGGCTCACCTTCAACCCGTGCCGCGATTGGAAGTAGGACGGGCGCTGGCCGAGGATCAACTGGCCAGCGCGGCGATCGACCTGAGCGATGGATTATCGACCGATCTGTTTCACATCTGTCAGGCCAGCGGCGTTGGGGCGGTCATCGACGGCGAGCGGCTCCCCGTCGCTCGTTCCGTGCCCCCCGAATTGGAGGGAGATGAACTGGAGTGTGCGCTCCACGGCGGTGAGGATTATGAACTCTTATTCACCGTGCCCAAAGAGCGGTTGACGCACATCGAATCGTTGAGGGCTCGATTCACCGCACTTCCTATCACGCTCATCGGAGAGATCACCGATCAACCGCAGCGCATGTATGTGGAACACCGGGGACGACTCCTCCCACTGAGCCCGCGCGGACACGATCATCTGCGGGATGGGAAAGAGCGCTCGTGAGGTGACCTGATCCCATCAACCATGTCGCGTTCGAGGAGGGTGCCGGAGGTGAATGCCATGTCCTGCAAGCGCGTCATGCCATCACACTTCCCGGCTCGCGCCTCGGTCAGGTGGGCGATCAGGATGTGCGCTTTCCGACTCGACGCGTGGCCATGGAATACCGAGTTGAGCGAGCTTGCGCGCGAACCCTTCTGGTGTGTTCAGAGTATGAACAAAGCTCCCATCGGCTCGCTGATAAGAGATGAGGCCTCCTCGATCGAGCGCCGCGACGAGGACGAGATCCCTCGCCGCCGCGACACGAAAGCGGTAGATGGGAACCCCTGAGCCGAGAAGTTGTGACAAGGACGTGAAACGATCAACGCCGACCAGTTTATACCGACCGGGGCAACGGGGGAGAGGCTGCCACGTCCATCGCTTCATGAGTTCGTCGAAGGTCATACGATCGATCATTCTATCTCACTCCACGCATCGGTGACTAGAAGCGCCGTCCATCCATACGGTAAACTGTTGGACTCAGCTCTCTATCGAGGTGAGCGTGTGGACCGATGGGAGTACCGAGGTCGGAGAAAATTTGAGGAGGAACGAATATGCCATTTCAGAAGCTCTCGATCCCGAGCGCATCAGGCCAGCGACTCAGTGCTCGGCTGGATCTCCCGTTGGTGGGACCTCCCATTGCTTATGCCCTGTTTGCTCATTGTTTCACCTGCAATAAGAACCTCAAAGCCATCTCTCACATCAGTCGGGCGCTGACCAGGGAGCGCATCGCCGTCCTGAGATTCGACTTCACCGGCCTCGGTGAGAGCGAAGGCGAATTCGCCGAGACCAACTTCTCCTCCAACGTCGCCGATCTCATCGCCGTCGCCGATTTCCTCAGCGCCGAGTTCGAGGCGCCCACGCTCCTCGTTGGACATTCGTTGGGTGGAGCGGCCGTGTTGCAGGCGGCGGCCCAGATTCCTTCTTCGCGGGCCGTGGTCACCATTGGTGCGCCGGCCGATCCCTCGCACGTCATTCGGCTGTTGGGCCATACCCGGGAGGCCATTGACGCTCGAGGCGAAGCCGAAGTCGTGCTCGCCGGACGAGCATTCAGGATCAAGAAACAATTCCTCGAGGATCTCGAACGAACGCGCATGGAAGAGACGATTCGAAACCTGCGGCGGGCGCTTCTGGTTCTTCATTCGCCGGTGGATACCGTTGTGGGGATCGAGAATGCGGCGCGGATCTTTCAAGCGGCGAAACATCCCAAGAGCTTCGTCTCACTCCATCAAGCCGATCATTTGCTCTCCGATGAGCGCGATGCTGTTTATGTCGGTACGCTCATTGCGGCGTGGTCTCGGAAATACATCGAGGGCCCTTCGGAAGAGACATCCGCGCCCGCTCCGACCGAGAAACACGTCGTTGTGCGCACGGGCGAGAAGGGCTATCTGACGGAGATCCTGGCCGGTGGACATACGCTCATCGCCGACGAACCGGTGTCCGCAGGAGGATCTGGTATGGGGCCGACGCCTTACGATTATCTCCTGGTTGCGCTGGGAGCGTGTACGTCGATCACCCTTCGCATGTATGCGGATCGCAAAGGTTGGCCGCTGGAGTCGATTCTCGTCAGATTGAGTCATCGGAAAATTCACGCCGTGGATTGCCAGGAGTGCGGGACCAAGAGCGGAAAGATCGATTACATCGAACGCGTCATCGAACTCGTTGGTCGATTGGGAGACCTCGAGCGAGAACGCCTGTTGGACATCGCTCATAAATGCCCCGTCCATCGAACGCTTCATTCCGAGGTCATCATCCAGACGCGATTGAAAAACGATGAGGGAGGGATGCGACCATGAAAAGCTATCGCAAAGAGTTGTGGTTCAATACGCCGACCCGCGTGGCTTTCATCAACATCACACCGCAGGTTGAAGAATGCTTGCGGGAGAGCGGGATCAAGGAAGGATTCGTGCTGGTGAATGCCATGCACATCACGGCATCGGTATTCATTAACGATGACGAACCGGGGCTGCATCGCGATTACGCCGAGTGGTTGGAGCGATTGGCGCCACACGAGCCCATCGATCAATATCGGCATAATGATACCGGCGAGGATAACGCCGATGCTCATATGAAGCGCCAGATCATGGGGCGCGAAGTCGTGGTGGCGGTGACCGATGGGAAGCTCGATTTTGGTCCCTGGGAGCAGATCTTTTATGGCGAGTTCGACGGGCGACGTCGGAAACGGGTGCTGGTGAAAATCATCGGAGAGTGAGTGATCCGCCGCTCGGTGACCGAGCGATCGTTTCAAGGTCATAACGATCGTTCGCGGGACGCGCTCCGGAGGCCTGGCTGTCCGGCATCGGTCGGTCATCGGAGAGGGCGAACGCCTGGAAGTGAATACGAGAACGCGGTCCGCCGAGATGGGACGAAAGGGGGCCGCTGTTTCTTCAGACCGAATATATCGCTCGGATTCGCACATTCATGTTCTCTCTTGAGGAGGCGAGGCTCATGCCGATCGTTGTTCCATCCACCTACGTACCCCCCCGGGGATTCTCCAACGGGCATATCCAGACGCTCTTCCCAACGCTGTTTCGTAAGGTGCGGGGCGTCGTCTATCGGCGAGAGCGCATCGACACGCCGGATGGAGATTTCCTGGATCTCGATTGGTCGCCAGTGGGATCGCATCGGCTGGCGATTCTCTCACACGGATTGGAGGGGAACACGCAACGGCCATACATGTTGGGTATGGTCAGAGCATTGAATCGACGAGGATGGGACGCGTTGGCCTGGAATTTTCGTGGTTGTAGCGGCGAGCCCAACAGAAAGCTCCGTTCCTATCATAGTGGGGCGACCGATGATCTCCACACGGTCGTGAGGCACGCGCTCTCGCGGCGCCCATATGAGGACGTGGTGCTCATCGGATTCAGTTTGGGCGGAAACCTCACGTTGAAGTATCTTGGCGAACGAGGTGATCGTATCGATCGGCGCATCCGGAAAGCGGTGGCCATCTCCGTGCCCTGCGATCTGGAATCGGTGGCGTGGAAGTTGACGCGACCGTCAAATCGCCTCTATCTTCGATACTTCCTCCACTCGTTATGCGAGAAGATCAGGGTGAAAGCCCAGCTCATGCCCGAACTGATCAGCGATGATGGTCTTCGTGGAATCAAGACGTTCAAGGAGTTCGACGATCGTTATACAGCGCCGATTCACGGCTTTCAAAGCGCAGAAGACTATTGGCGCAAGTGCAGCAGTCGGCAATTCCTCCCTTCTCTTCGCATCCCCACATTGGTCGTGAATGCTCGGAATGATCCGCTACTGACGGCGTCTTGTTTTCCCGAAGACGAAGCCGAGGCCAATCCTCATCTCTTCCTGGAGATGCCCGCTTCCGGAGGTCACGTGGGATTCATCGCGTTCAATGAGTGGGGCGAGTACTGGTCCGAGTCCCGCGCCATGGCTTTCATCGACGATGAACCATCCGACCCGATGGCATGACAGTGATGAGCGAAGTACTGATGAATTTTCGGCCGGGAGCGTCGAAAGCATCGCCTGCTGCTCCGGCGAGGCCTGACCGTGAGTGCCATTCCGGCCGCTCGGCGAGGCTTGATGTCGGTCCCTCGTTCGCCTATATTGATCATTCCCATGGGCGTTCCCACACTTCAAGACATTCAACGGGCAGCCGAGCGCATTCGACCCTATGCCCATCGGACGCCCGTGCTGACGTCGGCGAGCCTCGATCGGATGGTGGGCGCTCATTTGTTCTTCAAGTGTGAGAATTTCCAGAAAGTCGGCGCATTCAAATTCCGAGGCGCGTGCCATGCCGTCCTCTCGCTCTCCGAAGAGGAGGCCGCCCGAGGCGTGGCGACCCATTCATCCGGCAACCACGCGGCGGCGTTGGCCTTGGCCGCTCGAACGCGAGGCATTCGCGCGTTCATCGTCATGCCCAAAGATGCTGCCCGAGTGAAGAAGGCCGCTGTGGCCGAATACGGTGGTCACATCATCTTCTGCGAGCCGACGTTGGCCTCTCGCGAGGCGACATTGGCCGAGGTCGTCCAAGAGACGGGGGCGACAGTAGTGCATCCCTATAACGACCACCGGGTGATTGCCGGACAAGGCACTGTCGCCCTGGAGTTCATCCAGGAAGTCCCTCATCTGGATAGCCTCATGGCGCCGGTGGGCGGTGGCGGGCTCATCAGTGGAACGGCTATCGTCGTCTCCGAGCTCTCACCGGACACGCAGGTCATCGGCGTCGAACCGGCCGGAGCCGATGACGCCTTCAGATCGGTACGAGCCGGACGACGCATCCCCTGCCATCGGCCGAGGACCATCGCCGATGGATTGCGCGCCTCGCTCGGGGATTTGACCTTCTCGATCATCAAACGGCGCGTAAATCGCATCGTGACGGTGAGCGAAGAGGCCATCGTCGCTGCGATGCGCATCGTCTGGGAACGCATGAAAATCATCATCGAGCCATCGGCCGCCGTGCCTGTGGCCGCCCTGTTGGAACGGAAGGTCGATCTTGCCGGCCAACGCGTAGGCATCATCCTCTCCGGCGGGAATGTCGATCTGGACGGGTTGCCTTGGTCCCAGGCATCGTGTGGATGAGCAAGCGTCGTCGAGCGAGGCGAGGGGAAATGAGTGTTGGCAGTGGTGATTCTACGCTCACATGAGCGGGAGGGTTGAAAAACACGTTCGCCGATCGATCGTTGGTGAACGGGGAGCCGATGCGCTCGTTCCGTTGAGCTTCGATGTGGCCATGAACGGCTCGCATCGTCTACAATAGTCGCCAGCGAAGATGAACAAGAGATACAAGAACTTCGCCGAGTTCTATCCCGATTACCTTGCCGAACACCGTCATCCTCAGTGCCGTCGTCTCCATTTCATCGGGAGCGCGCTGGTGTTAGTCATCTTGTCGGTTGCGCTCATCGCTGGGACGTGGGAGATGCTGCTCGCATTGCCGGTGGTCGGATACGGTTTCGCCTGGGCGGGACATTTTTTCTTCGAGAGGAACAAACCGGCCACGTTCAAACATCCGCTGTACAGCTTGATGGGCGACTGGGTGATGTTCAAAGATATGTTGACGGGGAAGAGGTTGTTTTGAAAAGAAAAAATTCACCGTAGGGGAGGAATGAAGATGAGATCGATTGTCTCACGAGTCGCATGGGCATTGTTCATCGCGTGTGGAGTGCTGGTTGGCCAGCAGAGCGTCGGGATGACATCCCAGACGAAGGCGCCGACCGATGCCGACCTGCGCGCCAAGGCGAAGAAGTTGGCCCAGGAATATATCATCGTCGACACGCATATTGATGTACCCTATCGGCTGACGAACAAGTGGGAAGACATCTCAGTCCGCACCCAAGGGGGGAATTTCGACTATCCGCGAGCGAGAGAAGGGGGGCTCGATGTCGCCTTCATGTCCATTTACATCCCGGCCTCGTATCAGCAGACGGGTGGAGCGAAAAGATTCGCCGATCAGCTCATCGATATGGTAGAGAAGTTCACCGCCGACTGGCCGGATAAGTTCGCCATCGTCACGTCAGTTGCCGACGTCCGAGCTCAGGCCGGAAAGGGGAAGATCTTGCTCGCTCTGGGCATGGAGAATGGCGCGCCCATCGAAGGGAAGTTGGAGAACTTGAAGCACTTTTACGATCGCGGAATCCGCTACATCACGCTCACCCATTCGAAGAATAACCACATTTGCGATTCATCTTATGACCAGGAGCGGAAGTGGCACGGGCTGAGTCCGTTCGGCAAAAAGGTCGTGGCCGAGATGAATCGGTTGGGGATCATGATCGATGTCTCCCACATCTCCGATGAGGCGTTTTATCAGGTGATGAAGCTGACCCGCGCGCCGGTCATCGCCTCGCACTCGTCGTGTCGCTATTTCACGCCCGGCTGGGAGCGGAATATGAGCGACGAGATGATCAAGCTGCTGGCGGCCAAAGGCGGCGTCATTCAGATCAATTTCGGTTCATCGTTTCTCAATGACGAGTATCGGAGAAAATCAGAGGTCGCCCGAAAAGAGATCGCCCAGTACCTCAAGGCTCATCACCTGAAGTTCGGTGATCCGGCCGCAGAGGCCTATATCAAGAAATACCAGGCAGAGCATCCCATCACGCATGCTGATATCAAGGAAGTCGTAGCCCATATCGATCACGTCGTTCAGTTGGTGGGCGTGGATCATGTGGGGTTGGGATCCGACTTCGATGGTGTGGGAGACTCGCTGCCCACCGGATTGGAGGATGTTTCGGACTATCCCAATCTCATCTACGAGCTGTTGAAGAAGGGATATTCGGACGAAGACATCAAGAAGATCTGTGGCGAAAATCTGTTGCGCGTGTGGTCGGAGGTCGAACGAGTAGCGCGCAAACTTCAGGCGACCGAATGAGCCTGGCGTGAAGCGAAGCTATAGTTTCACCGGCCAGGATTCCCCGCTCGCCGCCATTTCCCAGAAGAGCACTTCATATTGGCCGGTGAGGAGGAACAGTTCGGTCATGGCGCGGCGCATCGATGGCGAGGCCTCTTCGGCGAGGTGATCGAGCGTCTCGGCGAGCCAATCGACATAGTGGCGGAATGCCTCGCTCGTCCAGTTATCGATGAATGCTTGCCAGGGACTCGTTCCTCCCCCATGCTCTTCGACCCAGGTCCAGGAATCCAAATACGCCTTCTCCGCCCCGTAGAGGACGGTGAAGCCCTCGGGGAACGAGCGTCCATAAGCCGTGGCCAGCAAGAACTGGACATAGGCGTGGCAGGTAGGCGACATCCGAACGCCCTCCAGCGAGACGTGGTGTTCTCGGGCCATGCGTTCGAATAAAGCCAGTTCGTCGTGCAATGCACTCAACGCCTCGCAGAGCGGTTTCCTCAGCGCCGGCGGCGCCTTGGCTGACAGGATGGAGAGAAAGGGTACGGCTTCGCTCACGAAGAGGTAATCCTGTTTCATCCAGTTGGCGAACGTCTCGGTCGAGATCGTTCCGGCCGCCGTTTCGGCCAGGAAGCGATGGCCGAGCATCGCCCTCCAAATCGGCTGGGCCTGTTGAAGGAGGTGTTCATGAAATCGCGTCATACGTTTCCTCCTCTCCGCTTCGATGAGGACCGGTTTCCCCTCCAGCATGCACTGGGGAAGAGCCCACTCTCCGGATGATCTCATAAGCGCTCGCTCATCCACCGGTTGATATCGCTGAGCGACCGGCGGGGGAAGACATGCCGTCCCCGATAGATTTTCAACTCTACGGATCGGGCGTGCTGCCGGAGCCAGGGGATGAACGTTTTGATCCGTTCCAGATCGTAGAACTCGTCCTCGGTCGTCGCGATGTGGAGAACGTCGGTTTCACTCCGATGATATCGTCGCTCATCGCGGTCGCCGGGAATGCCGCCACATACGCCGATCACGCCGCGGATGAGATGGGTATGGGTGAACACGAATCGATAATTGAGGGCCACCGCCTGGGAAAATCCCAGGAGAAACACGCGCGCTCGATCGATTGCGTAGGCAGCGGCCACATCCTCGATCACGTCGAGCAAGGCCCGGTGGTGGAGCGCGACGGAATCCTCATGCTTGTATCGAGCCGCCCATCCAAAACCGGTCTTCGGTCCTCGAGCGTTCTCGTCCGGAGACAGCATGAAGGGGTAAGGGCCTTGCAGTGACACGATGAACCAGTCTCGGTCATTGATGCGGCGGGCCAGCCGCATCATCGACGTCTTATTGCCGCCGTATCCGTGAAGAGCGATGAGCAGCGGATATGACCGGCGTGGATCGTATCTGACCGGAACGTGGACGTCGTAATAAAGGCGAATCTGTGCGACGATGCTTCTCTCCATGATCGTTGACCACATTCAACCGAGCGTAAGATGCGTGATTTCCGGAGGCGCGTTCACGCGCACCGGCGGGCCCGTCGTTCCCAAGCCTCGACTCACATAGAGCCGGGAGTCGCCGAGATGAAATAATCCGGCGACGTATGGCGTCCGCAGAGAGACGGGAGAGATCTTCAAGCCCAGGACATCGAGGACGATCTGCCCTCCATGGGTGTGTCCGGCCAGCGTCAAATCGATGCCGCGCCGGGCGGCTCGGGGAAAGACATTGGGTTGATGGGAAAGGAGGATCGTGGGTCCATCCGCGGTGAGACCGTGGATCGCCTCATCGAAACCGACAGCGGTGGAGGGGAGATAGTCAATGCCGACGAGGTGAAGTTTGACGCCATCGACGTCCAGATGAACGCTTTCATTGAGCAGAATTTTCATGTTGTGGCGCGAGAACCCATCGATGAGCGACGAGATGGAATTGGTGTAATGTTCGTGATTGCCGATTGTGCCGAAGACGCCCAACCGCGCGCGGAGCGATGAGAGTGCACGGACCGCTGGGGCCACGTAACGATGAGACGAGGAGACGAAATCTCCGGTAATGACGATGAGATCCGGTTCTAATCGGTTGACGATGCGCGCATATTCTTCCAGGCGCCGCTCGCTCATGAAAGGTCCCACGTGAATGTCAGTCAACTGAACGATGGTGAGGCCGCGCAAGGCATCCGGAATGCGCATCCCGGACACCTCGATGCGCTCGATCTGGAACGCTCGGCTGGCCACATACACACCATAAGCGGATATGCCGAATGGGGCCAAGGCCAGACTGCGGCCGACCTGGGTGATGAACCGGCGTCGCGCATGTCGCATCGACGCCGAGGAGGAAACGACGAGTGACCCATTGCGCTGCCGGCGGAAAAGGGCCTTCAGCGCATCCATGAGC
>RFHM01000090.1 GCA_003696865.1 Acidobacteriota bacterium
CATAGTTGATGGCGTCCAGGATTTGCTGATAGAGGGGAGCGAAGTGATCGAAGCCCTCGATGAATTCATCGCGAAGTTTATCCAGATCGACGGGGACGGGATCGGGAGATTCGCTCGTCTCGACGCATCCCAGCAATGGGACAGAGGTACTCTGATGCACCTGCCGCCACCTGGCTTCATACTGCCCCATCAGATAGAAGAGCGTACTGATGACCTGACAGAACATGGGCCCGAGATCGGTGGAGGGGTCCTTGGGGTTATGCCGCTTCACGCCGAGATCGGCCTGCACGATCTCAACGCCTTGGCTGATGGCCGTCGTCGTCATCCAGATGTCGATGCCGAATCGCGCCACGTCGGTCAGCCAGACATCCTGCCGAGCATAGAAGTCGGCCAATCGCCGCGAGAATCCGAAGTCACCACCGATCGGCTGGCGAATGCGCAGACCGTAAAGTGCGCGCGTCAGCGGGTAGATCAACTGGTTGGTGATGGTGCCATCGAATTTGTGCCGCCGATAATAAGGAGCCACGAATTCGGCTCGCCCCGACAAAACCGGTTGGACGAGACAACGAATCCAATCGGGCGTGATACTCTTCAAATCGGAATCGACGATGGCGCAGGCGCGCACATCGAGCAAGCCGGCGACCTCAAAGATGGCTCGCACGGAGGTCCCTTTCCCCGGCAGGCCTCGATAGATAGTCACCCGCCGCTCGACGCCCTCGGGAATGGGAGCCTTGTAGGCCTCTTCCCGGGTATCATCCAGCGAGCCACCATCGGAGACGAGGATGGCCGTTCTCTGGTCGGCGAAATACTGGCGTAATCCCTGGGCCACCATGGCGACCACATGACCAATGGTCTCCTCGCTGTTATAGCAGGGGATGCCGACCAGGATATCGGCCCGCTTGATCTTCTCAATCCACCAGAGGACGTTCTCGCGCACGGCCGATTGATAGTGTTTCGGTGGTGTCATACTCCCTCCTCAATGAATCCGGCCAAGCCTCCGACACTCACCAGAGCCATCCATGAAATGAATATGACGACGACTTTCTTTTGAGCTGCCGGACAACATCCTCCACCGACGTGGCCTCCATAAACAATCGAATGGCCGCGATACCTCTCGCACCACAGGCGAGGACGCGACGAAAGTTGGTCAGATTGATCCCGCCGATGCCCAGAACGGGGAGGCGCGTCTGACGGACGATCTCGGCGAACGCCGCCAATCCCAATGGCGGCCCATATGGCCGCTTGGAAGGCGTCTCGAATACCGGTCCACACACGACAAAGTCGGCTCCTTCGCGCTCGGCCCGCTTCACCTCCTCCAATGAATGCGTGGATACGCCGATCATCAATCGGTCACCCACTTGTGCGCGAACGACGCGGGTCGGCAGGGACTGCGTCGTCAGATGCACACCGTGCGCCCCACAGGCCAAGGCAATGTCGAATCGATCGTTGACCAGGACGCGCGTCGAATGCCCCTTCACGGCGGCCACCGCCCGCTCGACGAGATGGCAGACGGCCCGTGCGGGAAGATCCTTTTCTCGGATTTGCACCAGATCCACGCCCGCCGCCGCCGCCCGAGCAATCAACACCATCATGTCGCGCGGCTCACACGCTTTTCGATCGGTGATCAGATAAAGCCACGGCTCCCTCGCTCGATGATTCATGATCATGAAGGACGAGATGCACGAGCTGGTTGAAGTGAAATGCCTCCCAAATGCCCAACAAAATATTCACGGCTCCCAATCCCGTGACCGCCCAGCGGATGAGGCTACTGTTCATGACGACCAATAACCCCGGCGCGTCGAACCGTTGAACGAGATACGTCAAGAAGAGATTATCGCTCCAGTACGTGTACCATGGCGAGATGAGCAAGACGACGCCCAACTCGAAGAAGACCAGGATGTAGAGGGTCACGGTGAGCTTCGCAGAAAACATAATTGCCTCTTCGTCCGGGATGAGAAAACACCCGCTCTTCTGGGGTCTCACCCCCTAGACAGCCAAGCTATCATACGTCCCCGTTGATGTCAAATGTCCGGTTTCTGGAATTGATTGATGAGGCTTGGGGGACGAACATCCCGTGGTGGGATCACCCGGATGGACTCCATATCATTGCGCGCCTTGAGGAACCGGCGAATCAGGCTCCATGATGGAGCCCAGAATGGGCCGGGATGCGATGAGGCCCGGGCGAGGCTCCTGGAAGGCCGGCTGGCGGTCGAGCCACCGGACGCGGAACTTCCTCGACGACCAGATAGGTGGGGATGATGAGTCGGAATCCATCGTTCTCAGCCGGATCGAGCTCGTATCCCAATGAGACGCGCCGCGCCGGTTGAAACCAGGGACGCCCCCGAAGTCGAATCTGACAGTCGTAACTGACCGATGGGTGTTCTCTCCTCATGGCTACTCCTCACCTTTTTAGACGACGAGGAAGCCATAATGGCTGTCTCCACTGGCACTTCTCCCCGGTCCATGATCGACCGCCCTCGCCCCGCCGCCATGAAGAGGTGCGTTGCTCATCAACGAATGACCATCATCCCAACAACTTTGACATGAGAGATCCAACCCCCTCACACTCTCACGCCGACATCCCACCACTCGATTCTCACCTCGCTCCCTATATAAAAAAAGGGAGGGCGCCGCTGGGACGGAGCCCTCCCGAGTAACAAGGAGGAGGGTCAGTTGTGGGTGAGGTAAACTCCAAGTATCACATCTCTCTCCGGTCGATGAGGCTGCATGGCCCTGGTACGCTCAGCCAATGAACCCGTGGCCGATGAGCGAGGAAAAAGAACGCTCTCGGCCGCACCCGCCGTGCGCTCGATCGACCATCTCCGATCACACTCGCTTTCCTCCTGCATCCGATGGTGCCTCGCAGAGCGAGAAAGGGGTGGCGGCGACCCATCCGGGAAAACCTCTCTGCTCTGGGCTCGCCGTGCTGATCGGGAAAACCAGCCCGTTATTTCACCCGGGATGAGTCGCCGCACGATGCCCGTAGAACCCGAAGCGGCGAACGAGGGGTGACGGTTGTGGGGAGGGGGCGTGTGAGTGATCGTCCAACGATGGGCATCGGGACTGTTACTGGCGCTCGTCATCCCCCGCTTCGCACGCGCAGGCTGCAGGCAGCCCCTGAAGGGTCGGTGGACAGGTGAACGAACCACGCCCACCACGAAGTGGTCGGTGCTCGCTCGTGCTGACGGCTGATTGGCTCTCGGTGGCACTGAACCGCCAATGTCAGCTCTCGGGAAGCTCGCTCGCCCATGACCGGGAGCCCACTCCACGGCTCGGTCGGACCGTCGCCCCGCGCCAGGATGGCCTCTTGGCCCGGTCATGATACCTTCAGGTGGATGGAGGCGGAGCCGTGGTCCAACAACCAGTGGTCGACGTAATGCTCCCGTCATTTCAGGTGCTCCTTGGGTTGTGTCAAATGGACCGTTTCGTAACCACATGGTTACATAGGCATTACGGACCAGACCTCCCCGCTCGTGCCAGCTCGCTTCTCTATCCGCTTCCGCTTGTGCTCGCATCGCCTGTTGTCGAACGTGAACGTGAGCCTCAACTTTCCACTTCCGCTGGTCGGCATCAACGAGAACTTCCGCATCCGCACGCGCTTCAGGCCACTGCCGAACGTCGTCTCCGTGAAGGGTCCGTCCAGGTTCGTCACTAGCGCTCTTACAGACATTGGCTGTGGACGCAGTGGTTAGGCCGTCTTCTCTCCTGAGCGGTGACGAAGCACTTGTCAGCCAATCGATCACTACACGAGCTGTCGCTTGGAACAACAACCTGAGCTGGAGGAACGCATCGAACTGAAACTCGCTGTTCCGAGCGGTTCTGGTTGTCTCAAATTTGGCCACGGCTCCCACCATCGTCTCTCTCAATCAACGTTCACTAGGTATAGTACTCACCCCGGCCGAGAATGTCAAGAAAAATCTTCATGTGATTTCTTAACTCACGGAGACTAACGTACAGAAATTCGGCAACTAAGGACTACGAGGATACGCGCGGGAGATCTCGACTCGCGACACAAACACCGCAATATCAATAACTTATATCGAAATCGCGATTAACTCCCGCGTGAGTCTACCATATTAATGCTAATTCGCTGAAATTAAACAAGTTAATGAATGTCCCGATCATGGAGGCGATTCGCGGTGAGACGCCTAACTGATTGAATTGAGAGACACTTTGGGTCATGGCGGCGAGATCTCTCCCGAGTCAGTCCGGATTCGCCGTCGTGGAGAGATACGGAGTCCCGTCAAAAAAAATTTTTCTGGGGGCTTGTAGAGGGAGAGAACGGAACTCACACCCGGCTCCATTCGGCTCGGGCGATGGTGATGGGGTTCTTCGATCTCCACACCGTCGACGCCTTCAAAGGACTATCCGGCGATGAGGATGGCCCGGTCGCCCGAGGCCTCACCAGACGGAGAGGCCGCCATCGATGATGAGGACTTGGCCGGTCATGTAGTCGGACGCGTTCGAGGCCAGGTACACGATGGTCCCTTTCAGGTCATCCGGGCCGCCGAACCGGCCGAGAGGGATGAGCGACTTGATGGTCTCGCCATGATGCTGGAGCACCCATTCGGACATATGAGTGGGGAACCATCCCGGGGCGATGGCATTGACATTGATGTGGTAGCGAGCCCATTTGCAGGCCAGATCTCGCGTGAAGGCGATGAGCGCCCCTTTGCTGGCATTGTAGGCGATGGCATCCATGAACTCGGCGGGCGAACCGAACAATCCCGCCACCGAAGCGACGTTGATGATTTTGCCCCTCCGCTGTTCGATCATCACGCGACCGGCCGCTTGAGCGAAGAGGAACGCGCCGGTCACGTTGGTATCCATGACCTTCTGCCAATCGGAGAGGGTCAAGGCCTCTGGCGCGGCGGCCCAAGCTCTTCCGGCATTGTTGACCAGAATATCGATCCGGCCGAGTTCGGCCCGCGCCTGCTCGACGACGGCCCTGACATCACCTTCCTGCGTCACGTCACACTTGAGGCCGATGGCGGTGATGCCGAACTGCTGGCTCAATTCGGCGGCGACGCGCCGGCATCGTTCGACCTTCCGCGAACAAAGGACGAGGTGAGCGCCCATTTCGGCCAAGGCTTCGGCCATCTGCCGACCGAGACCGGTGGCTCCTCCGGTGACGATGGCCACTTTCCCGGTGAGATCGAAAAGGTCTCGTACGCGCATGGGACGTCCTCCAGAGACTGAAGGGATCGAAGAGCGACGGGCGAAGGACGACGAGGATTCCCGTCCATGCTCCCTTTCCGGTCGTTTCTCACTCTGGTTTTCTACCTGGTCTCCCACCGCATGCGGTGGACACCTTGCCCGGTGTACATGTCCTTCAGTTTTCGCACCATAGCGATTCGCTGCTCGACGAGCTTATCGGCGGCCTGCGCCGTGGGGATATTCTCCTGGCGAGCGATCTCGAACACCTTTCTCAGGTTGTAATAGATGCTTCGCGTCATGCGCAACGCGCGCTCGCGGTCATAGCCTTCCAGCTCGACGTAGATATTGATGAGCCCACCGGCATTGATGACGTAATCGGGCGCATAGAGGATTCCCCGTCGATGCAACTCCTCGCCATGCCGATCTTCGGCCAACTGATTATTGGCCGAACCGGCGATGATCTTGAATTTGAATTGAGGGATCGTCTCGTCATTGATGACTGCCCCCAACGCGCAGGGGGCGAAAATGTCAGCATCAACGCGATAGATCTCGTCCGGCGGCACGGTCCGAATGCCGAAGCGATCGACGACGCGGCGGACTTTCTCCTCGTCGATATCGGTGCCGATGACCTGGGCTCGCTCATTGACCAGCAACTCCACCAGATGAGATCCCACGCTCCCCAGTCCCTGCACGGCGACGGTGAACCCCTCCAGCGAAGTCGCGTTGAATTGCTCCTGCACGCAGGCCTTCATCCCCTGCACCACGCCAAGGGCCGTCACCGGAGCGGGGTCTCCACCACCACCATGGGCCGGAGAGAGACCACATACGTATCGCGTCTCCATGTACATGTACTCGACATCATTGACGTCGACGCCCACGTCTTCGCCGGTGATGAATCGCCCTTTGAGGCTTTCGATGAACCGTCCGAAGGCGCGGAACAGGGCCTCGGACTTATCTTTTTTCGGATCTCCGATGATGACCGCTTTGCCTCCGCCCATATTCAACCCGGCGGCAGCGGCCTTATATGTCATGGCTCGGGACAATCGTAATGCATCGGCGAGAGCCTCTTCTTCCGTTTCATAGGGCCACATGCGCGTGCCGCCGAGGGCCGGCCCCAACGTGGTATCATGAATGGCGATGATGGCCCTCAGTCCCACGTCCTTATTCTGGCAGAAAAGCACCTCCTCATGTCCGAATTCCTCCAGCTGGGTAAATATGGCCATAGTCACCTCCTCATCGCCGACTGCACTCAGTGCGAGAAATGATACTCCAATCTCCCCCGCTTGTCATCACGCTCGCCGTCCATCGAAGGTCCCGCTCCCGGTGCGTCGGCGTTCACTCTTTCTGCTCGCCCTTCCCCTGCTCGGATGGGGCGGAGCGAGCCGGTGCGCGCACGGCCAGCACCGGGCAAGGGGCTTGCCGGATGACGCGATCCGTGGTTGATCCGATGAACAGTTCTTCCACCAGACTGTGTCCCCGAACCCCGAGAACGATGAGGTCCACTTCATGCTCCACCGCATATCGAGTGAGTTCCTTGTGAGGGTGACCGACGCCGAGGATCGTTTTCACCTCCGCCCAGGCTTGCGCCTCTTCGGGAACCAAGGCGCTCAGTTTCCGTTCCAGGGCGGCCCGTACAGCGTGTTGGAGTTCTTCGGCCAGACCGGTCGACGGTCGGGTGAGCGATTCGTAAAGAGACGGTTCCAGCACATGCATGAGATGGATTTCGGCCTCAAATTCCTGCGCCAGGCTGAGGCCATAACCGATCGCCAGATGGGAGTGAGGAGAGAAATCGCACCCCACCAGGATGCGGCGGAGTTGAATGCGATCGCCGGCCGGCGCCACGAAGTCATGCTCTGGACTCCGCACGACGAGAAGGGGTCGGTGGAGCGTTCGCAACAGACGTTCGGTCACCGAACCGATCAACAATCGGGTCAATCCCGAGCGGCCATGCGTGGCCGCGATCACCAGGTCGATGTCATGTTCTTCGACGGCGCGCGCAATCTGCATGGCCGGCTGTCCTTCCAGGATCAATGGTTCCCAATCGATGGCCGGCTGGCCCACCAATCGCGCAATCTCTTCCCGAGCGTAACTGATCAGCTCCTGTTCCGTGCTCGTCAAAGCGAACGCCGTGGTATCATACAATCCGATGAACGAGAGATCGATGACATGGCACACATAGAGTTTGGCCCCGAACTCCCGAGCCAGTGCGATGCCATATGGTAAGGCGTGATTGGACGTCGCCGAGAAATCCGTGGCACAGAGAATCCTCTCCGGTTTCACTCTCATCGTCTCGTTCCTCCTTTCACCGTACGCCCCGTCATTATGCGTTATCCTGAGATCAAAAACAATATCAGGAGATCGGCACTCGACGTCCCACGTCGCTCATAGGCATTGCCCCCGACAGGCGTCATGGGCTGGAGAGGAAGCTCGGGAGACCAGAAAAATTCTGGATGGGCAATTGCGGAGTTGACATTCACACCATTCCCATGTATAGTGGAGGTGGTTTTCATGATAAGGACCGCAGCAAAGGGAATTCCAGTGAGATTCAACCGAACCTCTTGAGAATATATCTTCCTGCGCACCCGTCAGAGAACCTATTTTAAATTTTTGGAGCATATTGATGAAAGAAACAGGAACAGTGAAATGGTTCAACGAAAGTAAAGGATATGGCTTTATCGAACGCGAGTCTGGTGAAGACATTTTCGTTCACTACACGGCGATTCAAGGCGATGGTTTCCGATCCCTTCAAGAGGGAGACGAAGTGAGCTTTGAGGTCACCCGCGGTACTAAAGGATTACAAGCGACCGACGTACAAGTCATTCGATAATCCCCCGAGTGAGTCAGACACCGCTGCGGCCAGCATGATGCGGGAGCGCTCGAACCCGCTCCACCTCACCCCGGCCATCGATGCCGAACGAGGAATCGCTCATCGTGTTGGAGACCACCGGTGAATGACTCACTCACGCTCATTCCCAACACAGCGACGAACACATATCTCCGGCTCCCGGTATCAATCCTGAAAGTGAATTCCGGTATGGTGCCCGATGAGAGCGGACGGGTCATCGATTTTTCCACCGTGGCGGTCTCTTCTCCATGAACGCCGTCAATCCTTCCACCGCGTCCTCGGTGGACATGACGTCGCGCATGTAGATGCGCTCGGCTTCTTCTAATCCATCGAATAATGAACGGCCGGCGGCTTCTCGCAAAGCCCGCTTTGTCGCCATCAACACCGGCCGGCTGTATCCGGCTAAGGTGCGCACGAAGGCATCGACCCGATCAGAAAACTCCTCTTCCGGGAAGACGGCATTGACCAACCCCATCTGTTGAGCTTCTTCAGCGGTGAGCGTTCGCCCCGTCAGGATGATATCGGCGGCACGCTTCCAGCCGATGAGTCGAGGAAAATAGGCGACGGCCAGCGGTGGAAACACGCCGAGTTTGATCTCCGGTTGACCGAGCGTGGCATTGGCAGCGGCCAACGTCACATCGGTGAACGCGGCCAACTCCAATCCGCCACCCAGAGTGGCTCCATGGATGGCGCTCACGGTGGGAATCTCCAGTGCCGCCAGATGCTCGAACTTCTCATGCACGACGCGAAGCATTCGTTCGATGCGCTCGGGCCGATGATCGGCGACATCCACGCCGGCCGAGAAGCATCGACCCGCGCCCCGAATGAGTAACACGTTGACCGTCGCATCTGACCGCAGCTCGGCCAATGCCCGATTGATCTCTTCGATCATGGGAATGTGCATGACATTCAGTGGCGGGCGGTTCAGCGTCAATATCGCTCGCCCATCATCGGTGTGAGTCAGCGTGATGAATTCGTACTCGCCACCCATAACCCTCTCCCTCCAGCGCTGAAATCATCGTGCTCAGGCCGCGGTGTCTCCCTCATCCCCCACTTCATGGACGTGGGCGCCTGGTGCCTCAGGCTCACTGGAGCGCCGCGCCACACTGACCGCAGAACCGGAATTCGCTCGGCAATCCTTGGGCCCCGCACCGAGAGCAGGTCTTTTCATACGGTCCCCAGAGGAACTCGGTGGAGCGGCCCTCAGCGGCGCGTCGTCGCAACCCGCGATAGTCGGGCGGGCGTTTCTCCATGAAGGCGCGCATGCCCTCGTATGTCTCTAGCCAGGCGAAGTGCAACGTGAGCCATTCCTGCGCGTGACCGCTGGTCATCGCCCAGACGAGTTCGCGCCAGAAGTTGGTTTGCTGCTTGGTGTAGCGCAGCGAATCGGGGAATTTGTCGATCAACTTCTGACACATCGCAGCGACGGCTTCGTCCAAGGCAGTGAGATCAATACGATTGTTGGGATCTTGCAACGCCGTTCTGACCTCGGCGAGCGTTTTCACATCCAGATAGTTTCCATCGGCTCCGCGAATGGAAGGGACGACCTGATTGACCAGTCCCCACTCCAGGCATTTTTGCGCTTCGATCTCTTCGCACAACCAGAGGATTTCGCGAGCCCGTCGATCGCCCACGGTGATGGGCAACCACTGAGTGGCGCCGGCGGCGGCCACGCTGCTCATCCGCGTTCCCACTTGCTGAATGTAGGCGTGCTGGGCCATGATGGCCAGGTCGCAGGCCAGATTCAATTCGTTGCCCCCGCCGACGACGATGCCGTTGATGCGGGCGACGGTCGGTTTACCGATGCGGCGGAGTCGATCGTGACATTCGATGAACTGGGCCATATATTTCCAGTACTGGTGTGGCCGACGCGTATACTGTTCGGCGAACTCTTTGACGTCGCCGCCGGTGCAGAAGGCGCGATCGCCCGCCCCGGTGACGACGACGACGGCCACACTATCATCCCAAGCCGCATCGCGAAAGGCCTCTGAGAGTTCGGCCAATGTGCGCAGATTGAAGGCATTGAGCACCCGAGGGCGATTGATGGTGACGGTCGCGACCCCGTCTTGCTTCTCATATGTGATCATCTCAAATGAATCGATGGTTGGCATCCTCTCAGTCACGCTCGTTCGACCTCCTCGATGAGTCCTTCCTGAGCGATGTAATCCTAGCCCATCGGCGACGCGTTGCAAAGGCCGCCGCTCGCCCGGGCTCATCTGGCAACAGATAAAGAACGGGTGGCCAGAGGCTGTACGGGGGTCCGTCTCTGGGCCCCCGCATATTCCGGCGCATGAGCAGGCGGCCACCGGCAATCTGTACGGGGGTTTCTCCCTGGACCCCGCATAACAGCGGGCGGCCGCGGAGGGTCTCCCCTACAGGCTCTCACCATTCACATCATCAATGAATGCGCCGCTGAAGGGATAATACTCAGGCCGGTCTACGTAGCTGCGCTCGACCGGATTATTCAGGATGTATCGGACCGTCTGGCGAAAATCGTCGTCGTTGCGGATGACATGATCGAACGCAGATTTTTTCCATAAGATCTTATGTTGAAAATCCCGTAGCGACGGCCTGGGGAATTTCTTCAGCAGCACACATTCGGGCCTGAGTGTGACGCGCCACCCGGCCAAGGTTTGTCGTAATTGCTCCCTCTCTGAAGGATCACTTGGATTGATCTGGTGCGGAGCATGTTGCAACGGTAGCGTGCGGTGAGCGATTTCTTGGCCGCGTTTCCAATAGAGTTGAGTGGTGTAGCTTTTGAAGCTATTCAAGAATGTCGCCAGGGAATCATGAGCACCTCTGATGGTGAACAGCAGGTGGAGATGCTCAGGCATCAGACAAAAGACCCACAGTCGAATACGGGCCAACGTTTGCTCGCTCAAGAGGGCGCCCAAAACGCGTTTGGCGAACGCCAATTCCGCGAAAACGGGAAACTTACCCTTGGCATCCAGCGTGACGAAGAGCGGGCGGCGCTGAGATGAATAATCGTAGCCCAACAGGCGAAGCGAGTTATATCGTTTGTACCAGTCATCCACTAATGGCATAACCGCATTATACGGCCAACGGCGAAGAAATTGGGAGGAAAAAGTGGGCGGTCACATTCTGTACGGGGGTCCGTCTCGGGGCCCCCGCCTTGATTGAGCCCCTCTGTGGGCTCCCGCCATCAACCTCGACCAGAATACACCGCGGGTGGCCACACAACCTGTACGGGAGTCCCTCCGGGGGCTCCCGCCATCAACCTCGACCAGAATACACCGCGGATGATCACACAACCTGTACGGGAGTCCCTCCGGGGGCTCCCGCCATCAACCTCGACCAGAATACACCGCGGGTGGCCACCGAGGGCCACCCGTACAAAGGCCATTGGCTCCCACCTTTCTCCTCGAACTCTCTGCCCACAGAGAAAGAAGACCGAGGGCCGCCCGACCAGAGCTACTTCTTGCTCTTGTCTATCAGCTTGACATCCACGTCTCCATACGGATCGTCCGGGCCGGGAATCGCGTCAGAGCCAGGTTGGCCTTGCAAGATCCGCTCGATCACCGCGTTACTAGACGAGCCGTTGACGGGACCCGGGGCCATCGCCGTCGGCCGGCATGATCCTCCGTTTGACCCTTTCGTCCTCAGCAAGTGGTCAGGCCGGTATTGACAGAGTTCAGGAGAGATTTTGCATATATAATCCCAAAGATCGTCCGGCCCAAAAGGTAGGAGCTTGACATCCAGCCCCTCGAACGGATCGTCCGGCCCCGGCGCCATCAATCCGACACCGATGTTCTCGAACGGATCGCCCGGGCCAAAGAACATGGTCTGCTTGCTTTTATCATTCTTATCCACCAGCACGACATCCAGGTTTTCATATGGATCGCCCGGGCCCAGGCCGCTCGGATCGAGGCCATTGATGGCATCATTGCCGACAAACGTGTAGCCGTTCCCCAGGTTGATCGCATCGGTCCACATGCCGATGGGATCGCGTTGCAAGAAACGTCCCCGTAGAGGATCGTAGTGGCGCGCCCGGTAGTAGTAGAGGCCCACCTCCGGATCGTATCGCCGTCCGGTGAACAGATAGGGATTGCCCACGCTGCTCATTTCCAGGCTGGGCCGACCATAGGCATCATAGGCGACCTCTTCTACTATCTGGCCAGACGCATCGGTCAAAGCCGCCACATACGTCTTCCCATCCTGATGATAGAAGAAGGTTTGGTCCACGATGCCATCGTTGTTCACGTCCTGATCCAGCGTCAATGGTTCATCGATCCATCGGCCATAGACGTACTGCTGGGTGTGGCCCTCTCGCCGCTCCTCAATGGCTCGACGACCATCGTAGAGGTACTGCACCCGGTCATCGAAGAGTCCCGTGTTGCTCACAATGCGCTCAGTCCGCCGGTTGTGAGCGTCGTAGCGGTAGACGGCAATGACGGCGTTATCGGCTTTTCGCACGACGCGTCGCAGCCGATTGGCAAAATCGTACTGGTAGCGGAACGCGCCATCGTCAATCAGGTTGCCGTTGTCATCGTGAAGCTGCGAAACGCCATCGAGCGATGCCATCTCGTTCACGTTATTGGCCTGAATCGCCGCGCCCTGACGCCGGACCCAGTTATTGGCGCCGTCCAGTTGCCAGGCGTCTTCCGGCTCCCCTTGACGGGCAAAGCGCGTCAGACGATACCGGGAATCATAGGCGTAGTCTTCGCGCAGATCGCCCATGTGCTGCTTGATCTCGAACAGCCGATGCTCTTCCCGATCATAGTCATAAGCGAAGCCGGCCACGAGGATATTATTCGCGCCGAGATGCCGATGTTCGACCACGCGCCGCAGTCCGTCGTAACCCACATCCTGTTGCCGGGCATTATCCAGATAGGTGAGCCGAACGCCATTCGAGTAGGTGCGTTCCAGCACGCGGCCCGGGCCGATGTAGTCGTAGTCCACGACGGATCGCCGGTCCCCGGTCCCCGGTCCCCGGTCACTAATCTGATCAATCCGGTCGAGCTTGTCGAATGTGAAGGCGAGTTCACGGCCATTGGGATAGACGAGCCCACTGCGATTGTTATCGCCCAGCCAGCGACCGGAAACGGCCCGCCCGTTTTGCACTTCTTCGAGCCGCCGACTCAAAGAGTCAAAAGCGAGCGTAAGAATGGCATCATCGCTCGGGTCATCGGGATTGTTGTTATCGAACGAGCGCGCCATCCGCGAGAGCCCATCGTACTCGAATTGCTGAAGTGTTGTCCCGATAACCTGCCAGGTGACGCCGGGATCTTTGAAGCCACCAGCGGGATGCGCCATGTCTGACGTCGCCCGCGTGATGTCACGCCGCACGAGTCGATTGATGCCGTCATAGGTGTTGTTCACCAGAGAACCGTTTTCGTCAATCCGGCGCACCAGATTATCGTCAGCATCGTAGCCGTAGTCGTTGATCGTGCCGTCATCGAAGAGTTCCCGCGCGAGGCGATTGAGATCATCGTAGACGTAACGGGTGACGTTGCCTTTGGGATTCGCCGCCTCGATGACGCCGATGGACGTGTTTTGATCGCCAGGCAGGCTGCCATCATCGGCTATGGCGATGAGGCGACTGTTAGCATCCCAGTCGTAATCGGTCACGATCAGGCCGTCGGGATTGGCCGGATTGCTTGTGTCGATGGGATTCTCGCCCTGACCATCAATGCGCAGGTGGCGCACGGCGGCGATGCGGCGATTGATCCCGTCATAGAAGTATTCGGTCGTGTTGCCCGGTCGGTTGATGCGCGACACCGTCTGTGCCTGTAGGGGGGACCGTCGGTGGGCCCCCGCCTTCACCGCGTCGTGCAAACCCGATGGTGGGCGGCCAGAGACGGCCGTCCCTGCAGGAAAGAGACCCAACGGATCAGCAATCAAATCAGCCGGATCGGGCGAGCGCTGCGAATCGCTGGTGAAGATCATGTTATTGCGACTGTCATAGTGAAACCGGCGCGTCTGGCCCAGGTTGTCCGTCGCCCGAATCAACCGATTGAGCGAATCGTAGACATTGATGGTGGTGAACGTTTCGCGTAAATCGGGCACCTTGCCAGTTTGCACATCATCGCGCTGTGTGACATCCACTTCCAGCACCTTCACGACGTTGTGATTGTCGTCGTAGGTGTAGAGCACTTCGTTCTGCTCGGGATCGATTCGCCGAATCACGCGGTTGACGCCGTCATAGCGCGTCTCCAGCGTCGAGAGATCGTCTTCGATCACGAACCTGAGGCGGCTGTTGCGATCGTATTCGTAGCGCGTCACCACGCGGCCATCGTTCGATCCGCCCAGGGGGCCATCCTGCAGCACCGGCGTGCGCATATAGCTCACGCCGCTCCTGCGATAATCGAAGAGAATGTTGTCGCGCTCGAAGAGCCGGCCGAGCTCATCGTATTTATACTCGATCTGCCTGAGGAGCGGCTGTCGGAACGAGCGCAAGCTGAGCGGTTGCGCCAATGTGGCCGCGCGATTGTTCCTCGGACTGGGACCGCCGACGGGACCGAAGTTGGAGAGGCGCACGATGTTGGACGCCGGATCATAGTTGATGAAACTCTGGTTGCCCACCGCATCGATCACCGAGACGCGCCGGTCGAACCCGTCATAGAGGGTAGTGGTCACTTCCGGCCGACCGTCGCCGGTGTTATCCGCACCGTCGATGAACTCGATCAGGTTCCGGTTTCCATCGTAGACGCGCGCGAACGTGGAGAGGTCCGCGCTGTTGGGGATCTGATTCACCTCGGGAATATCCATATGCGCTTCCAGGCTCTGGAATTGATCGGTCAAACCGCCTCGGGTCGAGGTGAACAACAAATCGCGCTCATCGAAGACGGCTGAGACGACGTTGCTCGGTTGCTCGCCGGCCACGGCCATCGGGCTGATGGTGAGCACGCGATTCTCGTTCCGGTCATAGCGGTAACGCGTGATCAACACCTCGCGCGGACGCTCGCTCACCTCGCGCCTGCTTTCGATCGGGTTGTCCAGGATGTCATAGCTTCTCGTGTATTCAACGAACTCGCCGGCCAACTCCCGATTATTCGAGTCGCGATTTTCCACCTCCGCGCGGACCACGTTGTCGTTGAAGTCGTAGAAGATATTGGTCAGATACCGGAACGCCGTCATGCCGTCCGAGCATTCCACCAGCGTAGGATCGGAACAATCGGCAAATCGCGGCTCTTCGG
>RFHM01000091.1 GCA_003696865.1 Acidobacteriota bacterium
GAGCCACAGATTTCACCGATGATCACAGATAAAGAAAAGAATCTGTGTCCCTCTGTGGAATCTGTGGCCATTTTCGAAGGAATCACCCATGGCGCGCCGAGCCACATCCAGGAAATGAACATCGAGCCACAGATTTCACCGATGATCACAGATAAAGAAAAGAATCTGTGTCCCTCTGTGGAATCTGTGGCCATTTTCGAAGGAGTCATCCATGGCGCGCCGAGCCACATCCAGGGGATGAAAAGAACCTGTTGGAGAGTCTTTGCGTTCTCTGCGCCTTTGCGGTGATTTTCGAAGGAGCTAAGCCGCCTCACCAGCGGACAACTGACTCCTCCCCACCGACCAGCTGCAGGACTCCCTCCACTCCCCTGGGTTCGTTGATCGATGAAAAGGAGGGAGCACAAGCTGACAGCTTGCGCCGCGTTAACAGGGATCATCCCATGAGCGCAATCCCCTCGTGCTCACAGAGAAACCAGTCATGTCTCGTCGTAGGAAGGATCACCCACCGGGCTCATCCGGTGGTCTGGAGGGCTCCCGGCGCTGATGATAATACCCATATCCGTACCCGTACCCATAGCCATAGCCGTAAGCATCCCCATGGCGCCGCACATCCACTCCATTGACGACCACGCCGAGAATGCGCGCATTCACCTGCCGGAGAGCCTCCTTCACCCGCTTGATGCCTCGCCGCGAGGTCTCCTCGGCTCTCACCACCAGGATCACCCCATCGGCCAGCGCCGCCAGAATCAACCCATCGGCCACGAGGCCCACCGGCGGCGTATCGATGATGACGTGATCGTACTGCTCGGCCAGAGACGCGATCAGCGCCGGCAATCGCTCGGAACTGAGCAGCTCCGACGGATTGGGTGGGATGGGTCCCGAAGAGAGAAAATCCAATCCTTTCACTCCACAATCGCGGCACAACGTGGGCGACGCTTCATCGGACGAGAGATAGGTACTCAATCCGGCTTGCTCGGGAATATCGAGCGTTCGGGTGAGTCCATTATGCCGCATATCGGCTTCCATCAACAGCACGCGCTTGCCCGCCTGCGCCAGAGCGATGGCCATATTGGCGGCGGTCGTACTCTTGCCCACTTCGGCCTCAAAACTGGTGATGACGATGGTGCGAGGCGGTCGATTGGCCGATGAGAGGAGCACCGACGTGCGCAGCGTCCGATAGGCCTCGGCGAAGGTCACATTCCCGTTCTCCGGGCTTCCCAGAATGAGCGGTCCCGCCGCGGACTGCTTTCGACTGCGCAACAAGCCTTCGCTCCCATTGGCCAAGGGAATGACGCCCAGATTGGGCAGTTTGAGCAACGTCTCCACTTCATCGACCGTCTTGATGCGATCGTCGATGAATTCCAGCAAGAAGGCCAGGCCCACGCCGATGGCCAAGCCGATCAACACGGCCAACAGCAACGTCAGACTGTCGGATCCTGCCGGATGCAAGGGCACCTCGGCGCGATCCACGATGCGAATATTACTCCGTGGGGTGAGCGTGCGCATGAACTGGGCTTGCCGCAGGCGCTCGGCGAGCATCTCGAAGTACTTCTCATCGACTTCGGATTCTCGTTTGAGGAGGCTGAATTCCAGTTCCCCACGATTCTGCTTGAGGATCTCGGCGCGTTGCTTTTCCACGGCGTCGGTGAGCGCCTGAACGCGCTCGTCGGCCACGTGATATTGTTTCTCCAACTTCTCGACGAGCGCCCGCTTGGCTTCTTCGATGCGGCGATCGACGGCGGCCATCTGCGCTTTGATCTGCTCCACCGGCGGCGCGTTATCCTGATAGATGCCCAGCAGTTCGGAGAGCTTGGCCTCCAATCCGGCGCGCTCTTGTCTCAATCGATCGAGGACGGGATCGTGAACATCCTCGGGCAAAGCGTCTACGCCCCCTTGACGGGCGAGGTGATAGAGGATCTCAGCATTGAGGCGATCGGCCTCGGCTTGAGCCAATTGAGCGTTCAACGTGCTGAAACGCTCCAGCGCCGGATTACTCGTCGCTTCGCCGAGAGAGAGGAGTTCGGCATTTTGCTGATAGGCGAGCAGTTTCTTCTTGGATTTCTCCAGCTTATTCTCCAGTTTGGCGAGCTCTTTGGTGAGCCACTGGGCGGCCTCCTCCACGGCTTCCACGTTGGTTTGCTTATTCTGCTCGACGAACGTCCGCATCAACGTATTGAGGGCGTCGGCGGCGAATTGTGGGTCGGTGGATCGGTATCGCAGCGTGATGACGCGCTTGCCGAACAGGCGATCTTCCGGCCGCTCGATCTTCAATCCACTGCGAAAGCGGTCGATGAGTTGTTGTTTGCGCTTTCGTCCTTCTTCGGTGGTGACCGATGAGACGGCGAATTGGGGATACTTCTCGGCCAGCTTTTGGATGGCTTTCCAGGCCAGGCTCCTGGTGCTCAGGAGATCCAACTGCATCTGAATGACGATGCCCTCGTAGTAGGTCTGCTCGGCGGGCGTGAATCCCTGGAATCCGGGGAGCACCTGCTGGCGCGCCGGTTGGATGGCGATGGTGCCCGTCGCTTCGTAGACCGGAGGCGTGCGATAGACTTTGATGGCGGCAATGGTGAATACGGCCAGCGTGATGCCGACGATGAGCCAGAGGCGATTGCGGACGATCCGCCAGTAGCGCCAGAAATCGAACGCTTCCTCCTCGGACGGTTCGTCGAAAAATTGAGGCCAGAGCAGCCGGTCCTGGCGATCCTCTTCCGGTCGTTCGTTCATACCTCACCGCTCCTCTGCATGAACGCCCTCAGCGCATAGTCGCACATCTGATCATGTTCGTGAGCTTTCTGAGCAATAGTATGACGTTTCTGGACGGGCGTCAACCCCGGTTGGTCGGTTAAGTGGGGGGGAGTAATGGAC
>RFHM01000092.1 GCA_003696865.1 Acidobacteriota bacterium
AACTCGTATTCCGCCTCCAATCGCTCGATGACGCGAGGGCCCAGACCATCGTCTCCCATGAGGACGTTGCCCAGGCCCAGGATGACCACGCGCCGCTGTGGTCCCGTCTCGCGATGATGTTCCCGTCGGTCCATGGTTCTTCAGTGAACGTCGACCCGAACGACCTGGCGTCCTTCGGGATCGATGAGATGAATGGCACAGGCCATGCAGGGATCGAAGGAGTGAATCGTGCGCAACACTTCCAGCGGTCGTCGAGGATCGATCACCGGATTTCCGATCAGGGAGGCTTCGTAAGGTCCCATCTGTCCGTTCTCATCGCGCGGCCCGGCGTTCCAGGTCGAGGGGACCACCGCTTGATAGTTGGCGATACGACCGTCCCGGATGACCACCCAATGCGAGAGGGTGCCGCGAGGCGCTTCGTGGAATCCGTATCCTCGCTGCTCGCCCGGTGGGAAGGTGGGCGAGGCGTAGATGTCGGTATCTCCGGCGGCGATATTCTCGGCCAGGCGTTCCCAGTGTTTCAGTCCCAATTCCGAGAGGACGGCGGCGCGCACGGCTCGCGCCAGATGCCGTCCCCATGTGGAGTGGAGCGCCGAGAGGCCGATCCGGGCGCCGGCCAGAGAAGACGCCCGTGACAACGCCTCATCCACCCATTTGCGGATGAGCGCATGCCCCGAGGCATAGCCTACCAGCACTTGCGCCAGCGGTCCCACCTGCATGGGGCGTCCACCGAATCGAGGCGCTTTCACCCAGGAGTATTTTCCACGCGGATCGAACGCCGTGTAATGGGGGACGGTCTCTTCTTCCCAGGGCGGTCGAGTCCAGTTCCCTCGATACCAGGAGTGAGCGATGCATTCGGTCACATTGTCCCGGAAATACGGATCGGCGAAGCTCTGGAACGTCCTCACCGTCTCCAGGCGGCCGCCCATGATGGTTCCTCCCGGCAAATCGAACGTCGTGCCGCGGGTATCCAGGGGCATGTCGGGGACGGCCAGGTAATTGGTTACCCCCGCCCCGTAGTTCAGCCATTCGGGATATCCGACTCCGATGGCGATGACATCCGGCAGGTACACCTGTTGAATGAATGCCGCTACCTCTTGGAACAGCTCCTTGATCCAATAGAGCTTTTCCACGTTGAGAGCGTCCTGATGATCGAGATTGATGGGATTGGTCACCCCGCCCACGGCCAGATTCTGGATGTTGGGCGTCTTTCCACCCAGTATGGCGACGATCTGATTGGCTTTGCGCTGGTATTGGAGCGCCTGGAGATAATGGGCGATGGCCAGTAGATTGACTTCCGGCGGCAACTTCATCGCCGGATGACCCCAGTAGCCGTTGGCGAAGATGCCCAGTTGACCGCTGTCAAGAATAGCGCGCACTCGCTGTTTGACGGCCTGCAATTCTCGACGACTGTTGCCCGGCCAGGAAGAGAGCGTCTCGGCCAATCGGGAGGCTTTTCCCGGATCTGCTTGGGGGACGGTGGTGATGTCCACCCAGTCCAATGCCGAGAGGTGATAAAAGTGCACCACGTGATCGTGCATGGCATGGGCGGCGAGGATGAGGTTGCGGATGTATTGCGCGTTGAGGGGGATCTCCAGGCCCAATGCATTTTCCACGGCGCGCACCGAGGTGATGGCATGAACGGTGGTGCAAACGCCGCAGATGCGTTGAGCGAAGAACCAGGCATCGCGCGGATCTCGCCCCTGGAGGATGAGTTCCAACCCCCGCCACATCTGACCGGACGCCCAGGCATTCCGGACGAGGCCTCCTTCCACCTCCACATCGATGCGGAGGTGACCTTCGATGCGGGTAATGGGATCGATGACGATGCGCTTGCCCATGGCGACCTCCTAACGTTCTCCGGTGGCCGAAGCGAGCCCCCCAAGAATGGGGAACCTGCGAACGATGGCCACATAGCCGAGGATTTCTAACGCCACGATGCTCATGCTGATCACCAACTCGGGGACCGATGGAAAGTAGATCCATCCCCTCCCCGGATTGAAAGCGATGAGATAGACGTCGAATCTGTACCACGCCCCGGCCAGCATCATCAGCATGGCGGCGCGGAAGAGCGATCCCGAACGGGTCCGCGCCCGCCGAGAGAGGAGCATCAACGCCGGCGCCAGGAACAACGCCACCTCGACGAGGAACAGTACGCTGTATCCATCGAAGCGAAACGCCGCGCCCAGTTGCCCTCGAACGGCCACATCGACGAACCGAACGAGGAGATAAACCAACAGCACCCCAACCATGACCGAAGACAAGGAGGCCAGCATGCGCTTCTCCACTCGCCGATGGAACAGATGACTGGACAGCGCCGACTCGAACACGACCACCGCATATCCCATGGCGATGCAGGAGATGAGAAAGAGCAAGGGGAGCAAAGGCGTATGCCACAGTGGATGCAGTTTGTGGGTGGCGATCAGCAGCAGTGAACCGAGAGAAGATTGATGCATCGTGGGCAGCAGAATGCCCAGGGCAATGATCCAGATGAGCGCTCGCTGCAGGAGGGGATCGCCCTTCTGGGAGATCCATCGGAGCGCCCTTCTGGGACTCCGGCGCCACCGCTCCAGGAAGGCGGGCGAGAGCTCGATCCACAGCACGACCACGTAGGCCATGATGCAGAGCGCCACTTCCAGCAACACCGAGTTCAGGTTCCATCGCCACACGTAGAGCACTTTGTAGAGATTCCAGTACCGTCCCACGTCCAGGACGATGGCCAGTCCGGCCAAGGTGTATCCGAGCGCGCTGGTGACCAGGGCCGGGCGCACCAGGGGGTGATACTCCCCTTTGTTCAGCACATAGACGAGAATGGCGATGGCATAACCGCCACAAGCCAAGGCCGTCCCCGTGACCACGTCGAAAGCGATCCAGAGTCCCCAGGGATATCCATCGTTGAGCGCCGTGGTCGCGCCCAGACCGGCCAGGAATCGCCAGAGCATCATCACCACTCCGGCTCCGACCAGGATGCGGAGGAGGCGGAACGACCGGGGAAGCGTCACTTCGGGCAAGGCGTGAGCGTGTGGGTTCATGTCTCCTCCTTCCGTTCATCGACCGACCGCTGACGATGATGGCGTCGAACCGCCGCTCCGATCAGGACGTAGAGGGCGGCCGGCACGATGAAGCCCTTGTAAATGCCGTGTTGCACGGTTTCAGAGAGCCTGGGGACCGACTCAGTCCCCAGATGGGGGAGCCCCAACTTCTCGAAGGGGACCGAAGAGAGATAGAGGACCTGGGTTCCCCCGGCGTCGGATTCCCCGTAGATCTTGTGGACGTACCGATCCGGGTGACGGGCGATGCGGCGTTTGGCCTCCGCCAGGAGAGCCTTTCGTTTCCCGAACTGCACTGCGCCGGTGGGACAGACCTCGCAGCAGGCGGGGAGTCGTCCCCGCGCCAGCAAGTGGCGGCACATTTCGCACTTGACGATCTTGGGCGTCGGCGAATCCCACTGGAATCGGGGGACGTTGAACGGACAAGCCACCTGGCAGTACCGGCAACCAATGCACCGGTCGGGATCGTAGGCCACGATGCCTCCTTCGCTCTTGTGCATCGCTCCGATCATGCACACGGAAACACACGCCGGATCGAGACAATGGAGGCATTGCCTCTTCATGTAGGACTGGCCTTCCCGACCCCGGTAGCGCTGAATGACGGTCTTCGTCCTTCCCGAGAGATCGACCGGATCATCCCACGGATGTCCGGGTTTCTCATAGGGCAGGTGGTTGGCTCTTCGGCAAGCCACCATACAGGTCTTGCAGCCGATGCACCGGGTGGCATCGTACAGCATGCCCACGGCGTCTTCGGCAACTGGCCGGCGCGATCGAGCGACCGCCGCGCGCCCGCCCGTCGCCGTGGCCACTCCCACGGCTCCCAGTCCTTTGAGCAGAGCGCGTCGATTCATCGTCATGATGGCACCTCCTCGGTGGACGATTCCTCCTCGTCCAACTTTCTCGCCCATCGGAAACCGGCGCCGAGAAGGGCTCCACCCACCAGGCCGGCGATGCCCGTCGCCACGGGGCTGACCTTCCCGTGCTCGGGAGTCGTGGGGGGGAACGTGGAGGGTGGCGTGGGGTGCTCGATCTTCACCATGGTGTGAATGGGAACGCGGAAGGCCAGATGCGACTCCGTGCAGCCGGCGCAGGGATGTCCGACGCCGATGGGCCAGGCGCCCACTTCGCCAAACCGTTTCAGTGCGCACGGTGCGTGGGTCTGCGGTCCTTTGCATCCCAGCTTGTAGAGACAATAGCCCTTCCGATGCCCCTCGTCGCCGAAGGTTTCGGCGAACTGTCCGGCGTCGAAGTGGGGACGGCGCGGGCAATCCTCATGAATCGTTCGCCGATAGGCGAACAAGGGACGTCCCCGTTCATCGAGCGCCGGTAACGTACCAAACGTGACGAATTGGAGAACTACGCCGAGAAACGTGTAAGGATTGGCCGGACAACCGGGGATGGTCACCACCCGTCTATCCTGCAGAACCTGCGGGGCGCCCTTCGCTTCGGTGGGATTGGGATCGGCCGAGGGCACGCCGCCGAAGGAAGCGCACGATCCAATGGCGATGATCGCTCCCGCCCGCCTGGCCGTTTCTTCCACGATCTCCAGCGCCGTGCGCCCGCCGATCTGGCAGTAGATGCCACCATCCTTGGTGGGAATCGCCCCTTCGATGACGCACACGTACTTGCCGGCGTGCTCTTCCATGGCTCGGCGTCGCGCCGCTTCGGCCTGCTCTCCGGCAGCCGCGCACAACGCTTCATGATAATCCAGTGAGATGACGTCGAGGATGAGGTCGGCGAGTCCGGGATGGCTGGTTCTGAGGAGCGATTCCGTGCACCCGGTGCACTCTTGGAAGGACAACCAGATGACCGATGGTTTGAGGCCGTGATCAACGGCCTCCACCATTTTTCGGGCGGCCGAGGCGGGCAAGCCCACAGCCGCCGCCGCCATCAGGCAAAGTTTGACGAATTCGCGGCGATCGAGGCGACCGCTTTCTGAACCATCGAACGCTCCACGGCGTCTGGCCTGCGACATGGCTCCCTCCTTCCTGCCACCTCAGGAGGTGACAAACTTCTGAATCGGTAGCCTCTCTTCCTGACCGGTTGCCCGCGGCCATTCCGCCTCCGGAGGCTCTTGGCTTCCTGTTTGCTGAGAAGTTCGGCAACGTCGTTCAATGCCCGTACCACATCCATGATCCTGTCTCCTCCTCGTCTACGCCCATCTCCACTTATTGAACATGCAACTTTCGTGCCATTGGTGGTCGCGCCCATCGCTCTCGTGACGGCGGGTTGTTGTTGATTCTCAATTGGTTACCGGGTTCGGCGGAGGAGGATTTCCGTCTCGCTGGCGCTCACCGGGTGGATTGGGCGATTTTGCCCGTCAAGCGGGTCAAATCTCAAGTGAGCGACGGGGAGGACCGGGACTCACTTTCGTCCCTCATTCCCGCTCGATGTTCAACTTCAGGAAATGAGTGGCGCAGGAGATGCAAGGATCGTAATTGCGAATCGCCTGTTCGCACTGCCAGGTGAGGTCTTCCGGTGACCGGTTCAACCGATGGGGGATGAATCGTCGCAGATCTTCTTCGATGGTCTTTTGATTTTGCGCCGTCGGGGGGACGATCTTGGCATCGCGGATGATGCCGCGTTCATCCAGCCGGTACCGGTGATAGAGGATGCCTCGGGGCGCCTCCGTGCATGCGCATCCCGTCGCCGCTCGCGGTTCGATATCGATGGCGGGCGCTTCGGGCGGTTCATAGGTCTCGATGAGTCGCAGCGCTTCATCGCAGGCATAGAGCGTCTCCAGACTGCGAACGACGATGCTCTGAAAGGGATTGCGGCAGGGGGGCTCCAGTTCCACCTCTCGCGCCACCTCTTGCACCAGCGGTGAGAGACGATCGAAATTCAAATTGTAGCGAGCCAATGGCCCGACCAGATACGCGCTGCCGTCCGCGAGCATGGAGTGCAAGGCGTTGGAATAGGGAACCTGCTCCTCGATGAAGAATTGATCGTATTGATCGACGGCGATGTCCAAACCTTTATTGGAGACCAGGCGGCCTTCATTGAAGGGATATTCGTCCGGGTGGCGAAGGGCGACAAATTGATAATCGCCGGCGAATTCGGGGAAGGGGAGCGAGGCCGTCCAGCGGACCGTCTCTAACGCCGCCTCCCGCGCCCATTTCAGTTTCTCGGCCAGCGGCTGCAGCTCTCGTCGCGCGGGTACCTTGTAGAAGCCGCCAACCTTGATGTTGATGGGATGGATTTCGCGGCCACCGAGTTGAGCGACGATCTCGTTGCCCGTCTTCTTCAATTGTAATCCGCGCTGGACGATCTCCCGATGTTCGCGCGCCAACTGGATGGCATCGGGGTAGCCGAGGAAATCGGGCGCGTGCAGCATATAGACGTGCAGCATGTGACTCTCGATCCACTCGCCACAGTAGACGAGTCGGCGCAGGGCGCGCAGAGGGCCGTCGACGCTCACGCCGAACGCTCGTTCGATGGCGTGAACGGCGCTCATCTGATAGGCGATGGGACAGATGCCGCAGATGCGAGCGGTGATGTCCGGCGCCTCGCTGTAGTGCCGTCCCCGCAACAGCGCTTCGAAGAAGCGCGGAGGTTCGAAGATCTTCAGCTTCACGTCGATGACGCGATCGGCCTTCAGCTTGACGAAGAGCGCTCCTTCGCCTTCGACGCGAGCCAGATAATCGACCTTGATCGTTCGGGTTTTATTGCTCATGACGCTCGCTCTCCTTGCGAAAGGCGTCAGCATAGGCGTTGAATCCGCGAAACGCGCGCACCACGTCTTCCTCGCTCGCGCCCAGGCGCTGCCACCAGGCGCTCAGCGATGCGGTATTGGGCGTTTCCATGGGACCGAAGCACCCGTAACAGCCGCGATGATAGGAGGGACAGAGAGCCTCACAGCCAGCATGGGTGACCGGTCCCAGGCAGGGCGTCCCCCGCGCGACCATCACGCACACCGTTCCGCGCCGCTTGCACTCGATGCACACGCTGTGAGGTGGCGTGTTCGGTCGGCGCCCGTGAAGGAAGGCGCTGAGCACCTCGAGGAGTTGTCGTTTGTTGATCGGACAGCCACGCAACTCGAAATCCACGGTGACGTGATCGGCAATCGGCGTCGATGTCTTCAGCGTCTCGATGTACGCCGGCGTCGCGTAGACGATGGAGAGGAATTCGTTCACGTCTTTGAAATTGCGCAGCGCCTGAATGCCTCCGGCCGTGGCGCACGCGCCGATGGTCACCAGGTATTTGGAGGCCCGACGGATTTTGTGAATGCGCTCGGCGTCGCGCGGCGTGGTGATCGACCCTTCGACCAGAGAGAGATCGTACGGACCTTTGACGACGGCCCGGGACGCTTCCAGGAAATAGGCGATGTCCACCTCTCCGGCCACGGCGAGCAATTCGTCTTCGCAGTCCAGCAGGCTCAACTGGCAGCCATCACAGGAGGCGAACTTCCAGACGGCGAGTTTGGGTTTGCGCGATCGTGGCATCTCACAACTCCCGAATGGTCAACAAATCTTTCACGCCTCGGTAAGGGAGTACCGGGCCGTCCTTGCACACGAACGTCGGTCCGAACTGGCAGTGGCCGCAAAATCCGATGGCGCATTTCATGTTGCGTTCCATGGAGATGAAGATGCGATCAACGGGGACGCCGCGCCGGACGAGTTCCCGTGCGGCGAAGCGCATCATCACCTCGGGACCACACATCATGGCCACCGTGTTGAGCGGATCGAAGGGCGCGCGAGCGATGAGCGTCGTGACCACGCCAACATTTCCGCGCCAATTGCCGAGAGCGTGATCGACGGTGATGAGAACGTCAAAATCGAAATGACTGCGCCATCGGGCGAGTTCGCGCCGATAAAGGATGTCGGCCGGCGTGCGCGTGCCATAGAGGAGGACGACGCGGCCATATTTGGCGCGCTCGGCCAGGATTCGATACACGGCCGGGCGCAGCGGCGCCAATCCGATGCCTCCGGCGATGAGAACGACGTCGTTCCCTTCGGCGTCGCTCAAGGGCCAATGGCTGCCGAACGGTCCTCGCACCCCTACCATATCGCCGGGTCGAAGAGCGCGCAGCGCCGCAGTCACCGTCCCCACGGCGCGGATGGTGTGCGCCAGAGTCGTCGAGTCGGCGGGATCGCCGCTGATGGAAATGGGGACTTCGCCCACCCCGAAGAGATAGAGCATGTTGAACTGGCCGGGGAGGAAAGCGGGGACGGTGGAGGGCGGTTGAGGAGACGCGATCGGGATGTCCCGCTCGGCGTCCTCCTGGCCGAGCGGCAGCCGCTCATCATCCATCCCTTCCCGGGATGCGGGCTGGAGCTCTAGGGTGAACGTATCGTGTGTTTCGCGCCGTCGCCGACGAACGCGATAGGGATGTGGAACCATCGGATGAAGAGATCCCATGCTCATCGGTCGATCAGGAACGAACGCCGTAGACGTCCAGAAGCTGGAGGCGCGTTGCTTGTAACCGTTGCATGATGATATGGGCGAACCGCTTGACCAGTTGGTAACCGAGATCGTGGTCTTCTTCGCACTTGGCACGCAGGCATTGGCCATCCAGAGCGATAGCCCGAGTGAGCGTCACGGCGCGCGCGTCGAAGTGCCAATGGTAAGGTGGGAAGAGCCATGACCACCCCAGCACTTCGCCCTGGCCGATCGTCTGGATGGTGAGGGGTCCTCGCTGAGGGACGAAGATCTCCAGCGCGACCTGACCGTGACGGATGATGTAGAAGGCGTTGGCTTCTTCTCCTTCGCGGAAGATGAAGGTTCCGGCATCGAAACGCACATTGATGGCACATCCGACGATGAGGTCGAGATGACGCGGCTCCAATCCCTCGAAGAAGGGATGTTCGGCCAGAAGGGGTCTGAGCGTCTCCATGCTCATTGCTCCTTTCCCGGTGAAGGGGCGCTCCCGGTCGATTCGCTCTCCCGGATGGCGCGGACCTCTTCGGTGATGTCAATGGCCACCGGACACCAGGTGATACACCGTCCGCACCCGACGCACCCCGAGGTTCCAAATTGATCGATCCAGGTCGCCAACTTGTGCGTCATCCACTGGCGATAGCGCGCCTTGGCCGACGCGCGCACCCGACCGCCGGCCAGATACGTGAAATCCAGTGTGAAACAGGAATCCCATCTTCGCCACCGCTCGGCCCGCTGACCCCGAAGATCGGTCACGTCCTCCACCGTGGTGCAGAAACAGGTCGGGCAAACCATCGTGCAATTGCCGCAGGTGAGGCAACGACGGGCCACATCGTCCCAGCGAGGATGTTCGTAATGGCGATAGAGCAACTCCTTGATCTCCGCCGTTTCCATGGTGCGCCCCATGTGCGCCGCCGTATGAGCCACCAGATCATCGACCGCTGCCCGCTCGGCGTCGCTCGCGGCCCGGTAGGGAACATCGCCGAGGAGTTCAGCCCCTCGCTCCGTGCCGACGTCGACGACGAAGTCATGGCGCTCAGCATCCAGGAGTTCGGTCAGTGCCAGATCGAATCCGAAGGTGACCCGAGGTCCCGTATTCATCGACGCGCAAAAGCAGGTGCCGCCCGCTTGTCCGCAGTTCACGGCCACGATGAATGCGCCAGAGCGGCGCGCCTTGTATACGGGGTCGACATAGGCTCCTTCGAGGAAGACCCGGTCCTGAATGGCCAGTGCGTGGAGTTCGCACGAGCGGACGCCAATGAAGGCGAATGGGGGGAGCGTCTCCGTCTCCTCGATGATGCGAAAGCGGCCATCAGTTCGTTCTGCTCGCCACAATCGAAGGGCCGGAGGATGAACGAATCTCTTCCACGAGTGAGGGCCAACGGCATACCCGAATACGGCCGCGTCGTTGCGCCGTTTCAACCGGTAGTATCCGCCCTCCTGCTCATCGGTCCAGCCGATGGGGAGGTCTTCGGCGGACCTCAGGAGATCGTAGATGATCGCTTCATCGCGCACCGTCGGACCGACAATCTGATAGCCTCTTTGGCGCAAGGCGTCGAATAATCGCTCCAGATGTGCCCGTTCGATGACCACGACATCGCCGACCTGAATCCCCGATGCTCCCATCATGCACCAAGCCTCCGCCCGGTATTATAACCGGAACCGGTCCGCTTTGTCGTCACGCCGTTCCCCTGCCTCATGGTCGAACGGTGGAACGGACATCTTCACGATCGACGGCTCATCAGCGTGAATGTTCGATGAATTGCCGGGAGACGTGTGGGGGCACCGGATTCTTCTGATGCGTTCGGCTCTCCATACTGAATGGAAGGATGCCTTCCCGGGCTCGCTACCGATTGGGGAGGGCGTCTTCCCTGGTGCATCGAGCCACATCGAGGGAGATGAAAAGGGCCTCTCGGAGGAGCTTTGCATTCTCCGCGCCTTTGCGGTGATTTTCGAGTGAGGTCTCAGTGCGTTACACCACCTGGATTTCCGATTCGCCCTCGCCCTTCAGGAAGCGGTCATAGGCGAAGGGCGTGATGTCCATCCCCGGCGATCGCCCACAGATGAGATCGGCCAGGATGCGACCGGCGGCCGGAGAGTGTTGGAATCCGTGTCCGCTGAATCCGTTGATCATGAAGAAGCCCTCAATGTGAGGGGCCGGGCCGATGATAGGCATGGCATCGGGCGTGACTTCGTAGAGTCCCGCCCAGGCGCGCTGTACGCCGGCATGGGCCAACGCGGGCAAGCGGCGCACGGCCACGGGGATGACCTTTTCCAGGAATGCCCAGTTCACCGTCGTATCGAATCCCGGAGATTCATCGGGATCGGACATGCCGAACAGAATCCCAGGGCCTTCGCGATGAAAGTAGAAGGTCGTCTCGAAGTCGATGACCATGATGTGCGAATCCGGCACATCCCATACCGTGGTGGCTTCTGGATGGGATATCTCTCCCATGGGGCGGGCGATGAAGATATGTCGGCGATAGGGAAGGACGGGGATATCGAGTCCGACCATCTGGCCGATGCGGCGCGCCCACGGTCCGGCGGCATTGACCACCACTGGCGTCCGGATGGTGCCCGCCGAGGTTTCCACGGAAACGACCCGTCCGGCCTGCACACTGATATTCAGGACCTCGGTGTGACGACAGATCTCGATGCCTGCCGCCCGGGCCGCTCTGGCGAAGCCCTGAGTGACGCCGTGAGGATCGGCGATCCCGTCGCGAGAACAGAACGTGGCGGCGATCACCCCATCTGCCCGAAGTCCTGGGGCGAGCCTCTGGGCTTCGGGAGGCGTCAACCAATCGACCTCTACGCCGAGCCGACGCTGCATCGCCACGCTCTGACGGAAGCGCTCGACATGCTCTTCGGAGGAGAGGAGGAACAGATAGCCATCCTGGTGGAAGTCGATCTCGGTGCCGACTTCTTCGGCGAAATGCTCGAATAATCGGATGGATTCAATGGAGAGGCGAACGTTGGCTTCGTGGGAGAACTGATGGCGAACGCCGCCGGCATTACGCCCGGTCGATCCCATGCCCAGCCGGGGCGCGCGTTCGACGAGGACCACATCGGTTATGCCGCGGCGGGCCAGATGATAGGCCACGCTCGTGCCCATGCATCCTCCGCCGATGATGACAACATCGGCCGACGTTCTCATAACCCGGTCATCTCCCGAGCGTCAATTATAACCCACGGTGGCCTGTGATGATCCCGCCGTTTCGGTGTTCAATGGCTCACGGATTTTCACAGTGGAGAGCGAGATGGGCGCAGCTTATCCTCTTTTTCTGTGTTCATCTGTGTGCTATTGGAATCGCCTACGGATGGGCAAGGCGGGCGATGAGCAACTCCAGTTGCTGACGATGACTGAAAAAATAGAGGTACCCTTGCTGATCCACCCCCACCAATTGTCCCCAGCGGGTGGGGAACGCCACCACCCGCATGATGTCCATCGTCGCAGGATCAACCAGGTACAGCTCGGTTCTCGGTCGCCCACGGGCGTCCAGTCGAGCAATATCGAAGAGGAGCCGGCTACCGAGGATATAGAGGCCCCGCACCTTGACCGCCGCATCGGCCTCGCGTTGCAGCAAGTTGGGTGCGCGTCGTTTCAGATGCCCGTCCAGGTCGTAGACCTCGGGCGCGAACTCGTTCTGGCGACAAAAGATGACCCGGTGGCCATCGCCGTCGATGGCCAACGAGGAATAGAGAGCCGTGTTGATGCGTTCATCGAGCGGGAGGATGCGCTCGTCCCAACGAGCGAAGGCGGTGAGGAATCGTCCCTGTTTGGTGTAAACGTGCACCAGATGGCCATCGATGGCCTCTTTCCGCTCTCCGCGAAGGGCGATCAGGTAGAGGCGATTGGCGGTGGGCAAAATCCGTTCGATCTTGGTCCATGGCGTGGGGATGACGCCGAGCGGATGGAAATCCGGCGAGAGGACGCGGATGAGGCTGCGCACGCCCTCGGCCGTCGGCCGGAATGAGGGATAGTAGATGGTGCCGTCAGCGTCCACGCCGACGACGGGGAGGATGAGATCGGGGCTGGTGAATTCCCTCCGTTTGCGCCCCGAACGGTCGAAGACGCGGAGCGTTCCCGGGCCGGTGAGGCGGTTTCGCTCTCGCCGAATCTCCACCAGATAGACGTTCCCATCCCGGCCGAGGACGGCGCTGGAGACGTTCTTCGTCTTGGCGCCCAACGTGACCCGAAGCACGGGCGTGAGCGTCCCCGTTTTGGCCTGACTCCAACTCATGGCGAAAAGGATCGTGACGATCGCACTGGCGAATCGTTCCATCATCACATGCCTCCTCATCAAAATACACAAGGGATTGGAGCGCCAATTGAAAGAGTTCACGTGCGCGCGCCGGTTGATGGTCCCACCAGAGTTCGGCAATGGAGGCGAGACTCTCGGCGCGTATCGCCGCATCGGGAAGATCCCGAGCCGTTTGAGAAGCAGAGGCGAGCATCTGGAGGGCCAGTTGGATTTAATGTTCCCGCGTCTCAGCCTCGTCCCAGCCCCCTTCTTCTTGCATGGCCGTTCCCGGTTGTGGAGAGGGCGCAGTATCCGCCGAGGGAGATACGGTGATTCCACCAACCAGCATTGTTGTCAGAATGAGGGGGATCACCCATGAACTGCCGGTTCGCCACCGGAGGCGAGCGTGGATTGCATCACGGGTGGTCCATCGTCGCTGTTTTGTGCTCCGAAATGTCATCTTCTCAATCCCTCCTTAACAGCTCCATTGGGGTGAGAAAACGAGCGTCAACAAGTGCGACGTGATCGGCGTGGATTTTGCGCGAGTTCGTGCTCTGGTTTTTAGTTTTCGCACTTAACCAGTTGTTCATATTAGCTGGGCTCAAAGGTTCACCGCACATCATAACGAGAAAACACGATGAGCGCCATGGCCAAGGTCACCACACTCAATGTGGTAAGGACGAACACCTTCCACAGGGAGGACGCGAGCGTGCGCTTGACCAGCGGTCGCGCGTAGGCGAATCGAGGGAAGAGATCAACATCCGGTTTGATCCCTCCATATTGCCATTCAGCGACGCCAGAGAGTGTATAGCCAGCATATGTTACTATCCATTTGATCCGTGGTCTTCGTTCTGAAACGTGCCGCTGCCGTGCCTGAGCGAATGATCTCAGGCAAGCCGCTCGATAAGCGCGGACTGCTTCTAGGAATTGAGCATGGTCATGATACCCGGCAACCAGTAGCGATTCGATCGCCTCCTGGAAGAGGACGGCCGGAGAGACAATAGTCGTCAATCGTGCTAGTCTCATCTGGCGCAACCTTCGATGGGTGAAGTCATCGTGGACGGCGGCAACCAATCGATTCCGATGTTCGATCCGCCGTCGCTGTTCAGTCACAATTCGATCTCGCAACCGGTTCAGCTTGCGCTGAATTGCGGCTTCCGTCCCACCACCCTCGATAGCCGCTTTCATCAAAGCATGGTAGTCGAGGATAGGGAGCTTGTAGTTTTGACGGATATACTCAACTTGGGTGATCTCGTCTCTCCGCAGGGGAGTGGGTTCAATGAGTGCCGCTAATATGCCTCCTTGACCGGGAATGATCACGATGAACACGACCCAGAAAAAGAGCAACCAAATCAACGCCGTCGATGACTGTTTACAGAGAGTGGATACTAATCCCCCGAGTATGATGAAGAGTGTCACATATACCAAAGCATAAAAAATAACCCACAAGATGGCAATCCATTGGTCCACCTCCAAGTGATAGATTGGTGAGAGCGTGATGACGAGGAGGCTCAGCGAAAACCCTATGAACAGGGGGACGAAGACGAAACCCATCAACCCGAGGAGCGATCCAATAAGATATGTTGACCGTTGAACAGGATAAGACAGCAGCAATCGCAGCGTGCCGTCTTCTCTTTCAGCAGAGACAACTTGATGGGCGACGAAAATAGCAAGCAGACTCATGAAAATGGTAATAAGGGTTGTCCAATCCAGATCGTCGTAAGCAGGCAGGAACGAATGATGAGCCACTTCCAAAGCGATAACCTCAATACCTTCTGGGCCAATGCGAAATACTTTGGGAAGAAACGACCACTTCCCCATACAGATGAAATCCAGTGGATGAGGAGGCTTGACCAGGAAAATTCCCTCCAGATCACTTTCGTTACGAGCGGCGATTTGTTGCTCTCTATAGTCGCGAGCGAGCTGGTCGTGTCGCTGAATAGAGACGAGACCCCCAATGAAGAAGAGGCTTATCACGAATACGGCTGCCACAATGAATTTAATGTCAGTAAAAGTCTGGTGGAGAGTTTTTCTAGCGATGAGCCACATCATGGTCTTACATCACTGCGAGTGAATGTAAAGTAGGCTATTAACCAGAGTATCACGTTATACAGGATCAAAAGCATTCCGTCCCAGGCTATACGGCGAAGGGTCGCTAAGAGCGCCTCATTTGGTTCGACCAGAGTGGGTAGGCCAGTGAGGTCTAAAGGCTCCGCTAGATTCGTAGCCACTATCTCTCGATCCGGATAGGCACGAATCTTCTCATTCTGCCAACGACGAAGGAACTCGTCAGTCAAGTGAGCGGCAGAGAGCCAAGTCAAATAAGCATGAACATCTGTTCTCGCTAGAGCGGCTGTAGCATAATCATAGGGAGCTTGAGGCGTAAGTCGCAAGAGCCATTGAGCGAAGTGATAGCGAGCGGCCGCCCGCTGGAGTGATTCCCAGTGAACCGCCTCTACGCGGTCGCGCGTCCTCTCATCCGGGTAATCAGTGGTTGTCCTGAAACGTAACTCCCAACCCCAGTTGCGGTTAGATCGTAGCTCGATCACTTTCGCTACCGAGGTTGGATAGAGCACAATAGCCAGTGTCCAGATGAGTAAAGCAACGGTGAGGGATGTCCCGGGCCGCGCTATAAGGATTGAGGTGAAAAGCCCCAGCCAGATGAATACGGAAACATAGAGCAGTGAGAGGATGAATGCAATGCCGATTCTTACACCCATCTCGACCTCCATAGGCCTGTTGACTCGCAATAATAGGATGATGAGCCAGATTAACGTCGCTGCCGTGAAAGGGAGCATTACGCTCAGCAGGATACCCAGGTATTTCCCCATCAAAATCGTGGCTCGTGATACGGAATTGACCAAACTCAGTTGGAGAGTACCTTGACTCCGGTCACCATTGATGGCATCGTAGCTCAATACAAGAGCGAGAAGGCTCATCACAATGATGACCAGGCGGCTGTAATCGGCCGGGATGAATGTCCGGAGATAAGCATTGTCTATCGCTCCTCCCCGTATTCTTGGTACGTCATACTTACCGTGTAGTTCGATCGTCCAATTACTGCTTTTGGCGAAACCACTGTTGAGGAGGCTCAATAATTGCGGCCGCCGCTGGAATCGAAGAATGACATCCCGATAACGTTTTGCTCTTTTGAGTTCCTGTCCAAATTCTTCACAATGAGCTGAGTAATTGTCGACGCGCTTCTTCCAATGCTCAGTGAGCACCAAAGCACTGGAGGCCATGAGAACAACAAGGAGCAAAGAGCCGACGGTGAACTTGAACATCATGACGGTCAGTCGGCACTCTTTTTCGATGATCGTTCTGAGCATTGACCGATCTCTGGAAGCTCGTAGTGCCATCAGAGACTCACTTACTACCAGGACGCCAATGAATAGGTCGTGGGGGCGAAAAAAAGAGACTCTCTATGGATTCGCGAACTGGTGATCGATCCTCCTATCGGCGGCTCGGGGGTCATGCTGGCACTTCCTCGCGTTCAGAGCTTGCAAGGGGTTCGCATACTTTTCGGAACTCTCGCCAAGGGCCTCCATCACGTTACTCTGGAACATCCGAAGCAGCTGCAAGCATGGATCGGACCCTCTCATCGACCGAGCGGCTGTGGACCTGAGTGAGCCCTAGCCATCGCTTGACCAATCTCCCATGATTGTCAAAGAGCAAATATTGAGGAACGAAATGGATTTTGAAATTCTTGGCACATTGACCATCTGGATCGTACAACACAGGAAGTTCTCCAACATCATAGGCTTGAATGAAGCGTTCAATCCGGATGGGATCGTCATCTACGCTGATGATAAACGTGGTAACATGGTTTTGGCGCCCTCGCTTGACAAGGGCCCTCCAAGGCTCTGCATCTTCGGCGCATCCTGGACATGTAGTCGAGAAGAAACAACAGAGCACATAGTTATCACGGGTGTCGAGGAGATTAATCCGCTGGTCAGAGAGTGTGCTCAAAGTGGGAGAGAGGAGGTGCTCACCCGGTTCCATCCCTTCTATTTCGCTCAACGACCTGGGACCATCCAGCGTGCTCCCATGCCGCTGGATGAGAAATGTACCGGAGAGGGCGATGACGAATGCTATGAAGAACAAGGAAATGGGTGAACGTGTGATCTTCCTGCACATAATCGCAAAGCGCTCGACCATCAACCCTCTTTTCTCCATTGCTCACTCGCTTTCATCTGTGAAGCATTCTCACATCATGACTCGAAAAGGCCTTTTTCTCACTTGCGGTGATACACTGGGACTATGAATGGGAAAACTCCCTCATGCTATGATACCGCATAAAGAGGAGAGAACGTAACACAGATCAATAGCTCGCGTCATGCTCTCTCCTCCGGCCCGATTTTGCACCCCACAGGAGCCTGAGTTATTAGACGAGCTATTCGATGACAATCCGTGAGTAGAAGCAGGTAACACCAATTACACGATCGTTCTTGTCAAGCGTAAGCTCACATCCATCAAACTCATAGTCACCCAGACCCGAAGTAGCGCCGATGGCGCCGGCTCGCTTAAGCGCTTCGTAAGCTCACATCCATCAAACTCATAGTCACCCAGACCATCTGCTCCGGGCAACCGATCAGCGCAGTAACCTTGACAAGCTGCCATAGTGGTCTGGGCTAAGCTGATCCCACAGGCCAGTAGCACTCCATAAATGATGGATAACATCCTTTTCTTCATAACGCATCTTCCTCCCCTTTGTAGATTTCGAAGTTGTTTCTCTTCGTGGAACAACTGCTCACATCCCTTCCGTGAGGGAGAATCGCTCGAGTCGCATGGGCTTCCGGTTGGCCAGCAGATACATGTGGCCCTGCCGTACGGCCAGGCGATGGAAACGGGCCGGAAGCCTCAAGGAACCGAGACGCTCCCCTCCAGGAGAGAAAATGTCCACTCGATCGCTGCCTTGCGTCAGAGCAACAATCTTGGGTTGTCCGGCGACCAGGCAGTAGATCCTCCCCGCCTCATCAACATCCAGATCCAATGAGGCCAGATAATAATTGAATGAAATCGCTACGTTCCCGTCCTGCTTCATCTGGGAGATGCGCGGCTCGGGGAATGCCCTATCGAAAGAGATCGCCGTTTCCCACCGCAGAATGCCGTCACTCTGATAGGCGCGAATCCGAGGCGGGTAGAAAAAGCTGAAGTACACTTCATCGTTGGGTCCTACGGCCAGATGACCGGTATTGAGTTCATAGTCTGCCGCCCGACTGGCATAGACGAGCCTTCGCCCGAAACTGCGGAGATAGCGACCGCCGGGCGAATAGACGTCGAAAAGATGAGGACCGCTGGAATTGGCGATGATCTCCCCGCGACGATTGACAGCGATCCTTCGGACGATATGCCTCAGGTGGACCGAACGCAGATACCGGCCGGACGACGTGAACGCGTGGACTACCGAGCGAAGTCCTTCCAGAACCCACACGCGATCCTGATCATCGACTGTGAGATCGGCGATGCCCCGGAAGCGCCTCTCACCAGGCGGTGTGCCAGTCAGCTTCCAGAGGAAGTCTCCCCGGGCATCGAACTTGAAGACCGTAGCCAGGTCCGAATCAGCCACATAAATATCGCCGGCACGATCCACGGCAAATGTTTCGGGGAAGGAGAAAGGATGAGAGCCGGCTCCCAGGATGATCCGGGATGTGGTCAGTCGGAGTTGGGGAGCTGCTCCCTTGACGGTGGCTCCGTTCACGCTGAGCGCTGCCAGGAGGCTGGCTGAGAAGATGAAGATGATGATCAGGCAGTCACGGGTGTTTCTCATGTCGTCAATCCCTTTCAGCGCGACTGCAGATTCCATCCAAAACTCACCCGATCCTCAGCAGCAAGTAAGGTTATCTACCTCATCGTACAGACAACCGATCTTGCGGTCAACAACTTTCTGTTGGGCATTTCGGTCATTCGTTGGGGATTTTTGCTCTCTCAATCGCCTGAAAATTCAGGCGTTGGCATGATGAGGTGACATTTGTGACACGCCGAGCCTCCAGGCTAGACTTTTTCACCGTCAGCGTCTCAGGGGACTCGCCCTTTCTCCCTTGAGGACACCGAATTATCGCTCATCGGCCTCCACTTTTTTTGATGGCCGTGGACCGCCGATATTCACTCGGCGTCAACCCATAAGCGGCCTTGAAGTGGCGAGTGAAATCGGAGACACACCGGGGATGATAGCCCACGGCTATTGCCACCTCCTTGATGCTCAGCAGAGGGTTGTGCAACAGCGGCTCCGCCTTTCTCACCCGAACGGCCCTCAGATGCTGTCTGAAGCTGCTGCCCGTCTCCCTCTTGAACAGTTTTGACAGATATCCTGTTGACAGTCTCACGTGCTCGCCCAGCTCATCCAGCGTCAGATGGACATCGGGATACTGTTCCTCAATCATATCCAACACCAACCGGATTCTCTCATCGACGGGTGAGGGGCTGGGCGTCGGGAGCGAGCCTTGGTGAAAGCCAAGGAGCGAATCTTCACAGATCCGCAGTCGTCCGCTGGGCCTCCTGATGGCGTGGATCTTCCCCTGCTGGACCCAGCGGTAGATGGTTCGCCGGCTCACGTCCAGAACATCGGCGGCTTGCGCACCGGTGAGCATTCGCGTCTGTCGGTGACACAGGGGGCAGTAGTGATAACCGGACTGCTGCATGACCACTCCGCCAGGCAGATGATGACGCTCTTTACCCCCTGTCCTCACGAGCCCAGGAGTCGCCAGAGGCGTATCCCGGGGACAGGGAGAGGAGTCACATCCTCTTCAAGCTTTCGCCGGCTTCCTGGCCAACTCGACGGGCCCCTCCGCCTTTGGTGCAGATAACCACCCTTTGCGTGATCGGGCCGAGTCGAAGGAGAGGCGGGCGATGAGCAACTCCAGTTGCTGACGATGACTGAAAAAATAGAGGTACCCTTGCTGATCCACCCCCACCAATTGT
>RFHM01000093.1 GCA_003696865.1 Acidobacteriota bacterium
GCCTTGCCAGCCACATCGCGGGGATGAAAAGCGGGCGTCGGTCGTCCGTCGTCGGCCGTCCGTCGTCTCTTTTCGAAGGAGTCGCCCATGGCCTTGCCAGCCACATCGCGGGGATGAAAAGAGCCCGTTGGAGAATCTTGGCGTTCTTTGCGCCTTTGCGGTGATTTTTGAAGGAGGTGGATGATGATGAGGGATCACTTCCATTGGAGTCGATTCATTCGTCATATGATTCTGATAGCGGCGTTCGGATTGATGGGAGCGAGCGCCGCTCGGAGTCAATCGTTCGCTCTGGAAGACGTTCTCAGCGCGCCTTTCCCCACGCATTTGACGGCGGCGAGGCGCGCCAATCGTATCGCCTGGGTGTTCAACGAGCGTGGCGTCCGTAATATCTGGACAGCAGCAGCGCCAGACTTCGCGCCGGTGCGCCTCACCGACTATGGCGAGGACGATGGTCAGGAGTTGAGCGATTTGCAGTTGACGCCCGATGGATCGATTCTGGTCTACGTGCGTGGAGGGAATCCCAATCGTGCCGGCGAGATTCCCAATCCGACCAGCGATCCGCGCGGCGCCGAACAGGCTATCTGGGCGATCCGGACCAGTGGAGGATCGCCGTGGAAGCTGGCCGAAGGCCATCACCCGGTCATTTCGCCGAGCGGCGATCGCCTGGTCTTCATCCGGCGAGGGCAGATTTACCAGCGCCCGCTCGTTCCGCCCCAGGCGAATGCGGAGGAGAAACTGGAGCCGCTCTTCAAAGCGCGCGGTCGAAATGGCACGCCGCGTTGGTCGCCCGATGGTCGGCGCATCGCGTTTGTGAGCGATCGTGGCGATCACAGTTTCATCGGCGTTTACGATCTCCAGGAGCAACGCATTCGCTGGATGGAACCCAGCGTAGATCGCGATATGTTGCCCGTCTGGTCACCCGATGGTCGGCGGTTGGCGTTCATTCGCATGCCCGGCCGGCGCAAGCACGAACGACGCAGTCTGGTCACCGGGTATCCCTTCGCCATCTGGGTCGTCGACGTGGAGACGGGGCGAGGGAAGGAGATCTGGCATTCGCCGGGTCGGGATGGCGGCTTCGCTCAGTATTATCCCGGCGAGCCGCTCCGATGGGCGAGCAATGATCGACTGCTGTTCTACTCCGAGCACGAAGGGTGGCTTCACATTTACGCCATTTCGGCATCCGGCGGCTCGCCGATCGATCTCACGCCCGGCGAGAGCATCGCCGAGCAGAGCAGTCTCTCCGTCGACGGAACTGTCCTCTACTATAGCAGCAATCGAGGCGACATCGATCGGCGGCACATCTGGAAAGTTTCCACTCAAGGAGGATCGCCGGTTCGATTGACCGCGGGGACGGGCATCGAGACCTATCCCGTAGCCCTGGCCGATGGAGAGCACATAGCATTCCTCGCCGCCACGGCCACGCGACCGCCGGCGGTGAGTCTGGTGGCGGTCAGCGGAGGGCGACCCCGTCTCATCGCGCCGCAACGACTCCCCGAGGCCTTTCCCGAAAAGCAGCTCGTCGCGCCGCGACCGGTGACCTTCCGCGCCGCCGATGGATGGGAAATTCACGGCCAGCTCTTCCTGCCGCGAGGGGCCAAACCCGGCGATCGCCGACCGGCGGTCATCTTCATGCACGGTGGACCTATCCGGCAAATGCTCCTCGGATGGCACTACATGGGCTATTACGCCAATGCCTACGCCATGAATCAGTATCTGGTCAGTAAAGGGATGGTCGTCCTCTCGGTCAATTACCGGTCGGGCATCGGCTATGGGCGGGCGTTCCGTCAGGCTCCCCATCAAGGGCCGCGGGGAGCATCCGAGTATCAGGACATCGTCGCCGCCGGGCTCTATCTGCGCCATCGACCGGAGGTCGATCCCGATCGTATCGGCCTCTGGGGCGGATCGTATGGTGGATACTTGACGGCACTGGGGCTGGCCCGCGATTCCGACCTGTTCGCCGCCGGCGTCGATTTGCACGGCGTTCACGATTGGGCCTTCCGGGCGACGGACTTCTCGCCGGGCGGCGGATGGGGATTAGAGAAGCGCGATCTCGATCTCGCCTATCAATCGTCGCCGGTGGCCGATATCTCCTCGTGGAGTTCTCCCGTGCTGCTGATTCACGGCGATGACGATCGCAATGTGTTGTTCGGGCAGACCGTCGATCTCGTCCAGCGATTGCGCGAGCGGAACGTGCACGTAGAGGTTCTCGTGTTCCCCGACGAGGTGCACGGGTTCTTGCGCTACGAGAGTTGGTTGCGGGCTTATCGTCGGGCGGCCGGATTCTTCGATCGGTTCCTGGGCGCTCCGGGAAAGCAGCGTTGAGTTCGCCGGGAAGGGCGACAGCGAGATCGTGCAAGATGGCCTTTTGCGCCACACTCTATGCTGGAGAGGGGGACTCATGCGTCGTCGAACGTTTCTCAAACAAAGCGCCATCGCTCTCGTGGGAACGGCGTCATCTCGCTGGCCGTGGATTGAGGTGACGCCGTCATTCGATGTGGTCATCAAGGGCGGGACGATCCTCGATGGCACCGGCGGTCCGGCCTGGCGCGCCGATCTCGGCACGCGCGGCGATGTCATCGTGGCCATCGGCCAGATCGCCGCTTCTCAAGGCCGGCGCGTCGTCGATGCGACCGGGTTGTGTGTCGCGCCCGGATTCATCGACATCCACACGCACTCGGACGGTCAGATTCTGGCCTATCCGACGGCCGACAGTCGCGTGCGGCAGGGCATCACCACCGAAA
>RFHM01000094.1 GCA_003696865.1 Acidobacteriota bacterium
AGCAGAAGTTGCGCGCTCACGATCCGCCCATCCTGGCGCGTATCGAGGACGATCGGGTGGTATTCGATCTTCGCACGGTTCGCCCCGATGAAGAGCGGACGATCATCGATGCCCTGGCGGCCATGTCGTGATCCTCACCGACCGAGGCGGTGAAAAGAGCTTTTCACCGATGTAATGATCCCCCCAGGATTGAGACGTCCCGCAAGGACCCCACTCTGGTGAGCCCGTGTTTCGACCATCGAGCTAACCCCTCCATTCAGAATGAATTCCGGTCATCTCGGCGAAGCCGGTGGTGGCGTGGCACGTGGTTTGCTTTCTCATACAGCGTGAATGAAGAGAAGACATATGGGGGCAGCCGTCGGTGAGTTGACGGGTTAGCCTACCGACGACCCCGCAGACATTCACCTCCTCCTTCAAGGACGGGCCGCTTGGCCGGTTGCCCTCCCCCCCGGGGTGACCGGGTCCAAGCGGCCATGTTCTTTTCCGACCGAGCGTGAAGTACGGTTCGATGCCGCTTCAGAGCTTTTCGCGCCTTCGATGGTGAATCTGTTGCTCCGTCTCCGACGTCGGGCTATAATCTCGGTTCCATATGTCACCCAATGGACACGTTGACCGCTCCCGGCGCGTCTGGCGAGCGTCTGGTTGTTCTCGTCACCCCCGATGGATGTTTGTGATCTGAAACTCACCATGGAGGAGGATGAATGAATCGATCCAAATGGCTTCTCGTATGTACGACCTTTCTGTTGGTGATCGTCGTTTCCGTTTTCGCTCACACGCCATTGATGGGCTCGTTCGCCGAGGCCGGTGGCCAGGGAGATGTCCTGTCAGCCCACTATCGGGCTGAGAAACTGGCCCGGCTGCGCGGCGAGACGTTCGTTTGTGCTACGACCATTGATGGGAGCCTGGAGAAGCGGTACCTGGAGGAGAAACTTCGTCACGAACGGAACCTCCAGCGATTGGCGCGGCTCCGTCAGCGAGGCATAATGCCGCAGAAGGAAGCCGCGCTCGGCGCCGATGTGGGAGACATCGCCGTCATCGAAGATGACGGACGGTTGGTTCTGCCCGCCAATCCGTTCGATCTGAATCGATCGACGGTGGTGTTCACGCCGGTGACCGATCAGGAGTACGAAGTCCGCTTCATCGACGATGTCGATTTCGATGACGATCTGGGAACCAAAATCACCGCGTTCCGCGGCGGTCAAGTTCCCGAGGACGACGGTTTCGCACAAGTGGATTTCCAGGATGGGTTCGCCTTCACGTTCTATGGGCGCACCTATGATAAGATCTTCGTCGGTACCAACGGATACCTCACGTTCCGTCGCGGCGATTTTCGTCCCGAGATCAACGTGACGCGGTTCCTCATCGGACCGCGCATCGCCGCTCTGTGGCAGGACCTCGATCCCAGTCGCGTGAACCGATCGCCGACGGCGGGCATTTTCGTCAAGCAACTGCCCGATCGATTGGTCGTCACGTATCGGAACATCCCCACGTTCGGCACCGGGTTGTTCAACACGTTCCAGGTGACGCTCAGCGATACGGGGGAAATCGCCATCGGCTATCTTCGCGTGCGCAGTGAATCGGGATTGGTGGGCATTTCGCCGGGTCGCACCTCGCGACAGAACGCCATCGACTTGAGCGATCCTCCTGCCGAGGCGTTGGGGAATGCCATTCTGGAGGTGTTTCGCGACATCGCTGAGGTCGATGTCCTCCAGGTGCCCGAGGTGTTTTACGAGACGCACGAAGATCGATACGATTTCGTGTACATCTGGACGGACTTCGATTTCGATCTCGGGGGCGCGTTCGCCTTCTATTTGGGAGCGCGAAACGACGCTGAGGGCATCGGCGTGCCCATTTTCGATCGGGCCAGCAGCTTTGGCAGCGATGGTCGGTTACAAGGCCTGCTCGTTCTCAATAACATCGTTCGCGCCTATCCAGAATCGCCGACCCGTCGATTTCTCGGACTCAACTCGGCGCTCTCCATCCTCGGTCAGGAACAGGGGCATCGGTGGCTGGCTTTCGTCGAGCTTCCCGGCGACGATCCCACTCTGCTCCTCGGCCGCCAACTGGCTCATTGGAGCTTTTTCTTCAACACCGAGAGCACCAATGCGTTCAGTCAATTCGGCGCTCCGCGATCTTCGTCGATGGAGGGCAACGTGTGGCGGGATCTGGGCGATGGCCTGTTCAGCACGCCGAGCAACGAACTCATCGACGGCTATAGCCAGCTCGATCAATATCTGATGGGATTGCGGGCCCCCGAGGAGGTGCAGGACTCGTTCGTCATCGTCGATCCCGACGTCGGCGATCCCATGCGCATGCGTCGATTTCCGCCGCGGCGGGATGTCACCGTACGCGGGCGTCGCCGCACGGTGACCATCGATGATATCATCGCCGCCAACGGTCCGCGGGTGCCCGATTATCGTCACGCCCAGCGCGTGTTCCGCGTCGCCTTCATTCTGCTCATCCAGCAGGGCACGACGCCCAGTCAAGCGACGCTGGACAAGCTGAACGCTTACCGGACGGCATGGGAGGAATACTTCTTCCGCGCCACGCAGTTTCTGGGAGCGATCGACACGCGATTGACCGGTTGAGCGATAGGAAATGGAGCGCAAGTGGACTGCTTGCGCTCCCCACTCTCTTCAGAAGGATGGGAGATTGACGCCGGAGGAGCGTCACATCGCCGGAATCGCTCAGGTGTTGGGGCACCACACCGAGATGTTGGAGGATCCTGGCGTCCTCCGCGCCTCAGCGGTGATTTTCCGTCGCTCATGGTTCTGCGGGTTCCATCGAACGGATGGACGGGAGGTCGCGCGAGACAGCATCTCGCGCCACATGAATGAGAGCGATGTGGCGCAAGTCGGCGACTCGTGTTATGCCCGTTGGTGGAGAACATGGCTCCGAAGGAGAAATTAGCCATCGAAGGGGGATCGCCGGTGCGGTCCACGTTCTTGCCGTTCGGTGCGCCCTGTCTGGGCGAGGAGGAGATCGCCGAGGTCGTCGA
>RFHM01000014.1 GCA_003696865.1 Acidobacteriota bacterium
ATCTCGCGCAAGTAAGCCCGGACGGCATCAACGCTGATCTCTTCGGCAGGAGAGAGATCGATGCTCACGGCCTCTTCAGAAGCGTTTGACCAATCTCGTTCATTGGGGAGAGCTTCCCCAACAACCGATCCCGTGACGTCACGGAGATCCGAGGACGTATGACAGGCCTCCACGAATGCCGGGCAAGACTCAGGGACACGATGGGGACCACGATGTTCCTGCCTGGGAGAAGAGCCAGGGAGATCGACGGATGTCGCTTTTCTCTTCCTCGCCATAATGATCCTTCGTGCGCCCGCTCAGATGTCGCCCCACAGCTCATCCAAAAGGTGTTTTCTGCTCAGCAGGATTTTTCACAATCGACCTTAACATTATATGCCGCTTGAGGGTGGAAAGCAATGTATTTCTCGTCGGGAGAGATCGAAGCCCCGACCAGCATCCCCTCCGGAGGCCGATGAGACGAGAAGTTCGGCTTCAGAAACCCTGGTCGTCCCCAAAAGAACCCGGCATCCCCAGAGACCCCTCACGTACAGATTCGAAGCATCCCGGACGCTCCCAGGCAAAGGCGTTCGTCGTGCGACTGACCCGGGCCTCAGGCGACATCAGAATGAACGTCCTGGGAGCCAGAGGACCGATGCAGAGAAGGTTCTCGCGTCTGGCCGTATTATCCGGGAAAGGCCAGTCGGCGCCTCAGCCGGTGAGTTCGGATTCCCGGATCTCCTTTCCTTCACTTCATTAAAATATTATAATGCCGAAGACAACCAAAACAGGAATGAAAGCATCGCAGTGAGCGGATCGAACAGCTAGCTGTGGTGCTTGCATTCGCCCGGAGCGAATGACGACAAAAGCCCTAGAAGGTGCGTCAGATACAGAGCTAGTTGCTCGATCGGCAACGGGGGATGTTGATGCATTTGGCAAGCTCTATGAGAAACACCGCCGGCGGGTTTACTCGCTTTGCCTCCGAATGCTGGGCAACCCGACGGAAGCGGAGGATATGACGCAGGACGTATTCATGCAAGTCTACCGCAAGCTCGGGAGCTTTCGGGGCGAGGCGGCATTCACTACCTGGCTTCATCGCCTCACCGTCAACCAGATCCTCATGCACTTTCGCAAGCGCCATGTGCGCATGGAGGCGAGCAGTGAAGATGAAGACCTCAAGGAACTGATCGAACCGGGCACCGAGCGCCCACAGGCGATGTCCCTCGTTGATCGCGTGGCGCTCGAACAGGCCATTGCTCAACTCCCCCCCGGCTATCGCACCGTTTTTGTTCTTCACGACATCGAGGGATACGAACACGAGGAAATCGCTCATCTCCTCGGCTGCAGCGTGGGAACGTCCAAGTCCCAACTCCATAAAGCTCGCATGAAATTGCGCAAGATTCTCCGTTCGGAGGGATGAATGCTATGGGATGTCTCGCCTGTCAGGAAAAAATTTCCGATTACATTGATGGTCTTCTCCCCACGCCTGAGCGACGGCAGGTGGAGGCTCATCTATCGACGTGCCAACTCTGTCACACCATTTACCGAGACCTGGTCATGATTCGCGAGGCGAGTCGAAATCTGCCGGATTATGAACCGAGCGAGGTCGTCTGGCAACGCATCCTCGCCGAGATCGCCCCGTCTGGTGCGGGAGCATCGATAGCCAGTGGAACGCGTTGGCCCCTCCGTCGTCTCCTCCCCTTCAAGCCCCGCTCATTGTGGGGATACCCGATGTGGGCTGTGGCCGCCCTGTTGCTCATCGCCATGGCCACCGTCGTCTTTTTCCGCTCTCCCAGTCGACCGGTCGAACGAACCGCACTGAACGGCATGCATTGGACTGATGGGCGCCACCTGCTCACCGTCCGACGAACCAACCGCATCATCGTTCATAAGTCTCATATCCAGGTGGATTTGGTCAAACAGCGCATTGCCGAACTTCAAAAGCGCATCGAGGCGGCTCAGGTTCGTTGGAGCCCTGAAGTCCGGGCCCTCTATCAGCGACATCTGAGCACCATCGATCACTGTCTTCATAATTGTCAAGACCAACTCACTCGTCAAAGTCGAGACCCGGCGGTACGCGATGTTTTCGAAGCGACCTTGCGCGCGAAGCTAGAACTCCTGAAGCAATTCGCCGAAATGTAAAACGGGCGTGGGCCCATGAGTGAGAGCGGAGTTATGGAGCAACGATATGTTGTTTGTCTGACGGTATGTCTTCTCATCTGGCCCCTTTCTCCTCCCCTTCAACAGCACCGCCCGACTCCTTCGTCGGGCGGTCGCCACGTTGAGAAAGTTTTCCCTGCCGGAGAGAACGCGACCTTCATCCTGGAAAACACTTCAGTCTACGGGAATGTGGAACTCAAAGCGTGGGATCAGCCGCTCATCAAGGTCGTCGCTGAGATTCTCTCGCCCGACATCCTGGTCGAAGCGATCCCGACGGATCGATCAGTGCACGTGCGCCTGCGTCGCAAGGGCCTCGTTTCCATGGACGCGGTTCACTTCCACGTCTGGCTTCCTCCCCACTGCGAGGTCGAACTCTCCAGCCTGAGCGGCAAGATCACGGTGCGGGGACTGCGAGCGCGATTGAAGGCCTCAACCACTGATGGGGACATCGAGCTCATCGACATTTCCGGCGAGAGCATCGATGCGATCAGCAGCACTCGGGGGAGCATCACGCTCATTGGTTCTCTCGATCGCGAAGGAAAATACAACCTCTATTCGGGCTCCGGTCAGATCAGGGTCATCTTCCCGGCCACCGCGTCCTTTACCCTGGATGCCGCCACCCGCGAGGGGCGCATCGACGTCCAGGGATTCCATTTGACCGAGGAACGCCGGTCACCTCATCATCTGGAGGGCACGTATGGAGAGGGGGTGGCCGTTTTGATGATTCGCACCTACAAGGGCACCATTCACTTGCAGAAACGGTGATTGCTGGAGCACACCAGGAGCGCACCACCGTCATGAACCGATGACGGGCCCATCTAGTGGAATGCGCCGACGGGCCACAGCCTCAGGTGAGCGTTGGGGAATTTTTGATAGATGTCGCCAGCGAACACGAAATACTTCTCGTCGGGATCCAATCCCCGCTGGCGCGCGCAATCATGGCACATCGCCTCTTTCTCTTCTAATAGCCGAGCGTCGATGGGATCGAGCTTTTTCTCGATGACGATTTGGATTTCCTTCAAACAAAAGATGCACGTCTTGGTTACTGACCGCATAGGTCAAAAGTGTACGGTTTCGCTCATCGAACATCAAGATCGATGGGGAGTATTATCGACCAGCGTTCACGGGACGATGGGATTCCACGTCATCACCCGAGCCACGGTGAATCCATACACCGCTTCGGCTCCCGCTTCCACCAGGACGCGACTACAGGCGTTGAGGGTGGCTCCCGTGGTGAAGACATCGTCGACGAGCAAAACGGTCTTGCCTCGGATGCGCTCCGGGCGGGTAACGGCGAACGCCCGGGCCACGCTCTTCATGCGAGCCACCGCATCCATCCCGGCGCGATGTCGGTCCGTGTGCTTGATCCGGATCATCGTTCGGGAGTCGAGCGGAATGCCCATCTCTCGCGCGATGACTCGGGCAATCACCGCCGCCTGATTGAATCCTCGTTCTTTCAATCGACGAGGATGAAGCGGAACGGGTATGACGCGCTCCACACGAGCGAATGCGGGCTCCCGGCGAATCGTCCGAGCGATCAGGGCGCGAACTCTCCCGCATAGATACGGGTAGTGTTTGAGCAGGAGGAGATTCTCTCGCAATGCTCCCTGGTACGGGCCGGCGGAACGAAGGAGCGCAAAGTGTGCGTCCCGACAATGCGAGCATCTGGATAGACGGGATGCGGAAATCGCCCATCCTGGTCGAGGCCATCCACAGCGCGGGCATCCACGCTCGGTGCTCATCTCCGGCATCTGTTGCCAACAACGGTGACAGGTCGCACCGTCATCGAGCGACTCGACGGGAGCGGCACAAAGTCTACAGAGTTGAGGAAAAGCGAGCCCGGCGAGGGCATCACCGAGGGCTTTGAGCCAGGATGAGATCCCGAGACGTCGTGGCATGTTCTCGTCGTATGTGCCGATGTTAAGACTCGGCCGCGGATTCCTCAGCCTCTTCTGAGTGCCCGAAGTAGGATTGATAAATCTTCATGGCCCGTTCTGCATCTCGCTCATCCACCAACACGGCCACCTGCTCAGCCCCGCTGACGATGCCGATGGGATCGGTCTGGCCACGGACGAAGGCGGGAATGTGATGCTCTTCCAATACCTCCTTGAGCATGGCAGCTTCGGCGACCGTGGGGAATACGGCCAGTTTCACTACCCGACCTTCCGGAACGGATTCCGCGTGTTCCTCCGGTAACTCGGCGACGAGGGCGACGCCACAATCGCTACAATGAGTGAAACCGGGTCGATACTCGATTCGGCAACGCGGACAGAATGGCATAAGAGCCCCCTTTGATCCCTTCAAGAGATGTCAGTGAGCCACTCCCCCCGGTAAATCAACTCCACGGGTCCAACCAACACCACGACACCATCGTCGCGCCAATGGACGGAGAGCTCTCCCGCCCGGGTGAGAACCTTCACCTGGCGATCCACGCGGCCGTTGAGCACGGCGGCCACTGTCGCCGCGCACGCGCCCGATCCCGAAGAGAGCGTTTCTCCGACGCCGCGTTCCCAGAAGAGGACCATGAGTCGCTTCCGACCGAGCACCTTGACGAACTCGACGTTGGTGCGTTCGGGGAAGATGGCATGATTTTCGATGCGGGCCCCCACGTCGGTGAAATCGATGCGATCCAGGTCTCGCATGAGCAGACTACAATGGGGATTGCCCATGGAACATGCGGTGATATAAAAGACCTCTTCGCCCACCCGCAAGGGATGCTTCACCACGCGGGGCAAGGGCGGTTCCAGCGTCATGGGGATCTCATCGCTGGCCAACCTGGGCCGGCCCATCTCGACTTCGAAATATCGCGTCTTCCCCCGCTCCCCCAGGTGGCGCAATCGCTTGACGCCGGCTTTCGTCGCGATACGAACCTCCGGTTCCGTCCACCGACCGAGATGATAAACATAGGCCGCCGCACAACGGATGCCGTTACCGGAGATCTCTGCTTCGCTCCCATCAGGATTGAAGACGCGCATCTGAACATCGCTCTCATCGGTCGGTTGAGCCATTCGAAGGACGAGCAATCCATCGGCGCCCGCCCCATAGCGACGATCGCACATTCGCTCGGCTAACAGATCGAGCGAGACATCAGTCGGGATGTGCGCTTCTTCCACAACGAGGAAATCGTTGCCCGAGGCCTGAAATTTGTAGAAATGCATCATCTCCACGCCCCCTGGCCCCAGAGTACGATAGAGGCTCATACCGGGCTCGGACGCACCATCCGAACGACGAGCATCATCGAGCCATGTCGGTGCTCCCTCACTCCTGAGGTTCGTTTCCAGGCGTCTCGCCCACCCTCCTCGAAACAGGCGGCGGACAGGTTATGTACGATTGACAATGCAGCGGGTATTCGCGAGCCGACAACCTCACCCCGTCCTGGTCACGCTGGCCGCCGGGTGATCCGAGCGTATGAACTCTATATCATCGAAGTGAACGAGTCGCTTGAACTCGCGAAAGCGCGCGTTGATATCCTCATAACTGAGTCGGCGAAGTTGATCACAACCGAACTCTTCCACCGTGAATGATGCCATGACCGAGCCATAGATGACGGCCTGACGCAGCGCTGCCGAACTGAAATTATGAGTCGCCGCCAGATATCCTAAGAAGCCACCGGCGAAGGCGTCGCCCGCCCCTGTGGGATCGAATACATTCTCCAATGGGAGTCCCGGAATGGCGAAGATTGTGTCGCGATCGAACATGATCGCCCCGTATTCGCCACGCTTGATGATGAGCGTCTTCGGTCCCATCTGACGGATACGTTGAGCCGCTTTGACTAAATTCGGCTCCTCGGCCAGTTCTCGCGCCTCGGCATCGTTGATGATCAAAATATCGATCTCGCGAAGCACCCGCTGAAGGGCCTGACGAGCCCCCTCGATCCAATAGTTCATCGTATCCAACGCCACCAGCCGCGGATTGGCCATCTGGCGTTTCACATCCAGTTGCAGGACGGGATCGATATTGCCCAGGAAGAGATAAGGCGTACGCCGCGCCGCTCCATCGAGCCTGGGTTGGAAATGAGCGAACACGTTCAGTTCTGTCGCTCGCGTCTGTCGATCGTTCAAATCGTATCCATACACGCCGCTGTAGGAGAACGTCTTCCCGTCGGGAATCCGCTCCACCCCGGAGATATCTATCTCCCGTTCGATGAACACGGCTTCCTCTTCCCGGCCGAAGTCTCCTCCGACCACGGCGACGACTTTCACCTCGGTGAAATAGCTGGCGGCCAGCGACGAATACGTCGCCGACCCTCCCAGAATGCGCTCTCGCTTCCCGAAAGGCGTTTCAATGGAATCAAAGGCCACCGATCCCACCACGAGTATGGACATATCGAGCCTCCTTCTTGGAGCGAGCATGAGATCCACGGGTCGTCTCCGGCTTCTTCAACTTCTGGAGCCGCGCCCGCGCTCTGGGGGCAAATTCGCTTTGTGGGAATTCCTCCACCACGCGCGTGTAGAGTTCGACGGCCAGCTCCGGCTCATTCGTCTTCCGATACACTTCGCCGAGTAGAAAGTAGACCTCCGCGATATGAGAGAAATTGGGATTCTCGGCGACGATTTCCTGTAACCGATCGCGCGCCGCCGCCCATTTCTTTTTCTTGATATAGAAGCGCGCGACTTTCAGATTGTGAAGCGAGACCCGTTCCAACTCCCGATCGCGCGGCTCGACAACCGGTCCTCGAGTCACATTGCCCTGCCAGGCGAATGTCAAGGGACTGACCGTGACCAGGAGGAAAAGAACGAACATGACCCTCCGCTTCAATCGATCCATCACCCCGTTCCCGCTTCGAAATATTTTCCCAAGATGGCCGATAATCGTTCAATGGCTTCGGCCGGTATCTTTTCCCGCTGAGTCAAAATAGCATGCTCCAACGCCGTCTGACAACGGCAAGGGCGTTTTTCTTCTTTCAGGTGACGCACAGCGTGTCTGATGATGGACTGAGCGTTGGCCGTATTCCGATTCAAGTAGTCGATGACCATCTCCACCGTCACGGCATCATGATCGGGATGCCAGCAATCATAGTCAGTGACCAGCGCCAAGGTCGCATAGCACATCTCAGCCTCGCGCGCCAGCTTGGCTTCCTGCAGGTTGGTCATACCGATGACATCCATACCCCATGCCCGATACGTGTGGGACTCCGCTTTGGTGGAGAAGGCCGGACCTTCAATGCAGAGATAGGTCCCGCCACGATGAACGTTGATCCCTTCTACCTGTCGGGCACTTTTCTCCAGCACATCGCTCACCACTGGACAGACCGGATCGGCAAAGGCGATGTGGGCGACGATGCCTTCGCCAAAAAAAGTGGAGATCCGCTGGCGCGTCCGGTCAAAAAACTGGTCGGGAATGACGATATCCATGGGAGCGTACTTCTCTTGAAGCGACCCTACGGCGCTGGCCGAGATGATGCGCTTCACTCCCAGAAGTTTCATGGCATAAATATTGGCCCGGAAGGGCAATTCCGAAGGCATCAATCGATGCCCGCGCCCATGCCGCGCCAGGAAAGCGACGCGTACGCCTTCCAACGTGCCGATGACGAAATCATCCGACGGCCATCCAAATGGCGTCTCCACGCGGACCTCCTCGACATCCTGGAGGCCTTCCATCTGATAGAATCCACTGCCGCCAATGACACCTATTTCTGCTCGCATCCTCCATACCTCCTCAACCGCCGAGCGCGCACCGGCGACTCTCTCACCGGAGAAGGGATGGCGCGTTCGTCGGTCACCGCCTTTCCCTTTGGCGCTCCGCTCTTTCTTCTACACCGTCCATCGATCGACTCTGTACTGCCCGTCCTCCTCGATGATTCTCCCTACCGGGATCTCCGGATCATGATGAAAAACACAAAACCATCCTTCGCGCGCCGCCTGGGGAATGAGACGTTTCTTGTGCATGAGCGTCTGTTCGGGATAGAGATCGAAGGCCATGATCCAGGGAAACTGTACGTGCGGCGTCATGGGTACCAGATCGCTCCAGAACACCGCCGTCTCTCCTCGCGATCGCACGAAGACACACTGAAAATCGCGATTATGCCCGCAGAGTTTCACCACCTCGATGCCGGGCACGATGGTTCGGTCGCCGTCGATCAATTCCAACTGCCCCCGCTCTTCTAAGCCCGCCCAATTCTCAGGATCATAACTGGCCCGATCGCGTTCGTGGGGATGTTGAGCGTGCTCGTATTCGCCGCGTTGAACGATATAGCGAGCGCGAGGAAACGTCGGCCGCAGGGAACCGTTCAGGTATCGCGTATTCCATCCACAATGATCGAAATGAAGGTGGGTATTGATGACCACGTCGATGTCTTCGGGCTCGAGACCTCGCTCGGCCAGCGACGTGATCAGCGTCGGCGGCTGCGTGAGACTATAGATCCGCCGGCGCTTCTCATCCCACTTGTCGCCGATCCCCGTATCGATCAACACATTCTCTCGACCGGTCCGAACGAGCAGCGCATTCAATCCCAAACGCACACGGTTCTTTTCGTCGGGAGGAGCCACACGCTCCCATAAGACGCGTGGGACGACGCCGAAGACCGCTCCACCATCCAACCAGAAGACGCCGTCGGAGATCACGCTGAGCCGAAACTCGCCCAACCGATATTCGCTGGCTGCTCGCTTCGTCTTCATGGACGTTCGTCCTCGAGCGCGGCTCATCGCTCGCACTCGGTCATCCGTCGCGCCCCATCCACTACGGCCGGATAGCGCCGGGCGATATCGCATATCAATCGACGGAGCTTCCGTTGCCGGAGTCGATTCTCGATCACGCCGCGGAGCGATCGATCGAGGGGCATCGTGCGCCGGTCCTCCACCTTAATGATATAAAAGCCGAACGGCGTTTCCACCAGATCGCTGATTTCGCCGGGCTTGAGTTTGAAGGCGACCTCCTCATACTGGGGCGTCATCTGTTCGTGCTTCAAATATCCGACATCGCCACCCTGCTCTCGCGTACCGGCATCGTCAGAATATTGTCTGGCCAGCGCGGCGAAATCTTCACCGGCGCGGGCGCGGTGGAGCACCTCTAATGCCCGACGACGCACGGCCTCGCGATCCGGTGGCGTGGCATGACCGTCCTGGGATGGACGCGTACTGAACAGAATGTGCCGCACGTGCACTTCGGTGAATTCCTCCAGGTGACGACGGTAAAATGTGTTGATCTCCGCCTCGCTGACCCAGGTGTGCTTCTGGAGCTCGCGGATGAACGCCTCCCGCAGGATATCTTGAGGAAAGTATCGAAGCTGCAAGGCGACTCCCGGATCTCGATCCAATCCCTCCTGGCGCGCGCGCGCGGCCAGGATGCGCGTCTCGCCGAGCTGTCGTCTCAGGCGCTGCCGAAAGCTTCCACCCCGCCCGGCGAATCGTGGATTGAAGCGAAGAAACTCATCCACTGCCCGCGGATGCTCGCCGAAGTAGGCGTCCAGTTCCTCGTCCGAGATGCTCACCTCGGGATGTTTCTTTCTGTAGGCTGCGGCCAGCAGGAGATCGCGTTGCAGGTTCATGTTGTAGACGATCTCCGGACGACTGGTATAGCCCAGTCGCCGGGCTTCTGCCCCCAGGATCAACGCTTCCTGGAGTTGAGTCAGTCGTTGCCGACGAAAATCGGGATCGGCATAGGCGGCGCGTTGCCGTTCGGGCATGGCGTTAATCATCAACTCGACCTGCTCGGCGGTGATATGAATGGGCGGGTGGGGGCTCATCGCCCGATACTGCGCGAACAATGCTCCGGCCACCAGCAAAGCCATAACGATGACACTGATGATGACCCTCCTCGACAGCTTCATTGTGCGGCTCCTGTTATGGTTGTCCTGATCGACTCCATCGTGGCCCCATGCCTTCCTTACCGCTCTTCATCATCTCTCGATGCATCCCGTTCAATCGGATGATGACGAATGCTCCTCGACCAACTCGATGAGTACACCGTGAGTGCTCGATGGGTGGAGAAAGGCGATCTTATGTCCGCCGGCACCACATCGTGGGACCTCATCCACTAATCGCACGCCCGCGGCTTTGAGTCGATCGAGCGTGGCTTCGATGTCCTCGACGGCAATGCACACGTGATGCAGTCCCTCCCCTCGTCTGGCGATGAATCGGGCGATGGGCGATTGCTCGTCGGTCGCTTCCAGCAATTCAATGCGCGCGTCGCCCAGCGGGAGCATGGCCACGCGGACGCGTTGATCGGGGACGATCTCCTCCCCTTTCAAAGGGAGCCCGAGCGTATCCCGGAAAAACTTCAGCGCTTCGGCAATAGAACGAACCGCAATGCCCAAATGGTCGATTTTACTCATAATACGCGCGACGCGATTTCCTCCACGATGGAATAGGGATCTCGCTCTTTGTCGGCCACCTGGCGGGCCAACTCTTTCAATTCTCCATTCCTCAATCCCCGCTCCAAAGCGATGAGGAGCAGTCGATCCCGCAAGAGCTCGATCAGTCGGTACTCGGCAATTTGCCGCCGTCGCTCGTCGGGTCGATCGGGCGACTGGCGAAATTGATGATAGGCGGCGATCGCTCGAGCCAGCTCATCGATCCCTTGGTTCTGCGTGGCCACGGTTTTGACGACCGGGGGGTTCCAGCCATCGGCTCGCTCGGTCAACTCCAGCAGAGCGCGCAGGCCCTGCTCCATGCGTTCCACACCCTGGCGATCGGCCTTGTTGATGACGAACACGTCGCCGATCTCCATGATGCCGGCCTTGATCGTCTGGATCTCATCGCCCATCCCGGGAACGAGCACGACGACGATGACATCGGCCGTTTTCACGATATCGATCTCATCCTGGCCGACGCCCACCGTTTCGACGATGACTTTCTGATATCCGGCGGCATCCAAGATGCTCACCACGTCGGCCGTGGTCGCCGCCAATCCGCCCAGATTCCCCCGGGTGGCCATGCTGCGAATGAACACGCCAGGATCGGTACCCAACGCCTGCATGCGAATGCGATCGCCCAGAATCGCTCCTCCCGAAAATGGACTGGAAGGATCGACGGCCACGATCCCCACCAACTCACCCTCCTGCCGATAATGGAGGGCCAGCCGATCAACCAACGTGCTCTTGCCCACGCCCGGCGATCCGGTGACGCCGATGATGAATGCCTTCCCCGTGTGAGGAAACAGCGCTTTGAGGAGCGTCGGCGCATCCTCGCTTCGGTTCTCAACCAAGGAGATAGCCCGGGCAATGGCCAATGTGTCGCGAGAGAGCACGCCTTGGATGATCGCTGTAATATCTCGATCCATACGAGCAAGCTGAAAAACTTAATTGGTAAACGGGGAACAGTCAAGGAACCGGGATGGTGATGATCACTTCACAGACAATGTCATTTCAAACGACGCGCTGACGAGGTCCGCGTAAGGCCCCAAGCGCGAGCTGTTGTGCTAGAAAGCCGAAGCGATCGTGCGTGGAGACGGCTCGGAAGCGAGATCGACGTGATGAGACGATCTCACAAGACGTGGCGCTCGTGCACCGTCATTCTCACTCTTCGCCGTAGGATGAGGCCGCGAGCGGTCGCCTCCGAACAGCAGAGGCCGGCGCGGCGGATGTAGCTATACCGGCTCGAACGCATCGGAAGACGAGCCCTAATATCCATCTACCTCTTTGAGCAACTCACGAGCGATGATCAAGCGCTGGATTTCGCTCGTCCCTTCTCCGATGGTCAACAATTTGGCATCTCGCCAGTACTTCTCCGGCGGATAATCCTTGACGTAACCGTACCCGCCATGAATTTGAATGGCCTCCTCGGCCACGCGGACGGCCATCTCCGAAGCGAACAGCTTCGCCATGGACGCCGCCTTCTTCACCGGCTTCCCCTCGCCGGCCAGGTGAGCGGCCCGTAAGGTGAGCAGTCGCGCCGCTTCAACCTGCGTGGCCATATCGGCCAGTTTCCATTGAATGGCTTGAAACTCAGCAATCGGCCTGCCGAAAGCGACGCGCTCTTTGGCATATCGCGCCGCAACCTCCAATGCGCCCTGAGCCAATCCTACGGCCAACGCGCCAATCGTAATGCGTCCTCCGTCGAGCACCTGCAGAGCATCGATGAACCCCCGGTTCACTTCGCCCAGCAGGTTCTCCTCCGGCAGGCGGCAATCTTCCAGAATGACCGATGCCGTGTCGCTGGCCCGCATGCCGAGTTTGTTCTCCTTTCGCCCGGGCGTCAGTCCCGGCGTCCCCCGCTCGACGATGAATGCTGAGACGCCCTTGGCTCCTCGCGCCTTGTCCGTGCTGGCCAGAATGACATAGATATCGGCATAACTGCCGTGAGTCGTGAAGTTCTTCGACCCATTGAGAACCCATTGACCATTCTGCTTGACCGCCGTGGTGCTCATATGAGCGGCATCGCTCCCGCTCGACGGTTCGGTGAGCCCCCAGGCGCCGAGCTTCTCCCCTCTGGCCAACGGCACGAGGTACTTTCGCTTCTGCTCTTCGTTGCCCGCCAGATCAATGTGCTTGGCACACAATCCCACATGGGCGGCCACCGAGAGCGCCACTGAAGGATCTACCCGCGCTAGTTCTTCAATCACCAGAGCATACTCGACTGGTCCCATCCCCGCGCCCCCATACTCTTCCGGGAAAATGACGCCCAGCAATCCCAGCTCCCCGAGCTTGGAGATGAGCTCTCTGGGGAAATGCTGCGCTTCATCCCACTCCATGACGTGGGGACGAATCTCGCTCTCGGCAAACTCGCGGACCAGGCGCTTGATGTGCCACTGTTCCTCACTCAACTCGAAATCCATCGTCCCTCTCCGATCAATAAATTCAATTTACCGGCCTATAAGTGCTAATTATAATAGACCGGCGAGCGATGTCAAAGAGCAGGCGATGAGAGAGCGTCGCCGAGCGGTGAGTTGACGACCGACGAGCGCGAAGGCGCAGGCCTGCTGTGGACGGGCGGCGCCGTCCGCTTCCGCCTTTTGCCAATGGCGTGGATACCGCCGAGTCATTTTCCTGACCGATCACCGGGTCATTTCGACCGCTCGCCAGAAAAAAGTTGAGATACCGCCGTTGGCCGACGTAAGATTGGGAGTGGAGGCATTTGAAGGCGAAAGTGGCTGTTATGAACGTTTCATCGAGCGATGAACCCATGAGCACCCTGGAGGCTGTGGACACGTCTATGTCGCCCGTCGGGGAAGGCTCCCCCGCCGTCCTCGTAGAGGATCTCTGGAAGCGCTATGGAGATGTGGAGGCCGTGCGCGGCGTCAGTTTCACCGTTCGCCGAGGCGAGATTTTCGGTCTGCTCGGACCCAATGGAGCGGGGAAGACGACGACGGTGGAGATCATCGAAGGCATGCGCCGCCCCGATAGCGGTCAGGTGCGGGTATGGGGATATGATCCTCTCGCCCAGGCCGATCACGTGAAGCGACACATTGGTGTGGCGCTTCAATCGACGGCCTTGCCGGACAAGATCAAAGTGCGCGAGGCGCTGAAGCTGTTTGCCAGTTTCTATCCGCGCCGAATCCCGGTCGGCGAACTCCTTCAACTGGTCGCGCTTCAGGAGAAAGCCGAGAGCATCTTCGATACCCTCTCTGGCGGTCAGCAGCAACGGCTGGCCGTGGCGCTGGCGCTGGTGAACGATCCCGACGTCATCATTCTCGACGAGCCGACGGCCGGCCTCGATCCGCAGGCGCGGCGCGAACTCCACGAGGTCATCGACCAGATGCGCGCGCGCGGCAAGACGATCATCCTGACCACTCATTACATTGAAGAGGCCGAAAAATTGTGCGATCGGGTCGCCATCATCGATCGCGGGAAGATCATCGCTCTGGATACGCCACGTCGGTTGATCGCCCGTTCGCGCGGTCGATCGCGGATCGAGTTCCGGACGGCAGCCCCCATCGATGTGGGCGCTTTGCGTCAGATTCCCTTCGTCCAGAAAGCCGCCCAGAATGAGGAGGAATACACGGTGTGGACGGTCGATGTCCCGCGCACCGTGGTAGAGCTCATCAAGTGGTTGGAGTCCGAGAACCACGAGTTACTCGATCTCCACGTCACGCGCCCCACGCTGGAAGATGTCTTCATCGAACTCACTGGAAGGAGTATTGATCGATGAACGCCTGGCTGACCCTGACCACCATACACCTGAAGCTCACTCTGCGCGATCGGCAGGCGCTCTTCTGGAACTATCTTTTTCCTCTGTTCTTTCTCTTCGTGTTTCTCAGCATCTTCGGCCGCGGCGGACCGCGATCGACGGGGATCATGACTGCCGGTCTGCTCTGCATCAGCACCATGGCCGTTGGATTCTTCGGATTAAACATCGGACTGGTCACCGCCCGGGAACGGAGCATCCTGCGACGATACCGATTAGCCCCCATTCATCCCTGGCTCATCCTGAGCGCCGAGGTCGCCACCAACTTCCTGACGGCGCTGTCGTCGCTGATCATCCAGCTCATGCTGGCCAAGGCGGTATATGGATTGAAGATCGCCGGGAGTCTTTGGGCACTCCTGGTGATGTTGAGCGTCGGCGTGCTCGCTTTCCTCGCGCTGGGACTCATCATCGCCAGCGTGGCCGAGAATACCAAAGTGGCGCCGGTGATGGCCAATCTTCTGTTCTTCCCATTGATGTTTCTCGGCGGCGCAGCGATTCCATTGGAGATGCTCCCCCCGTTGATGCAAAAAATATCTCGCTGGCTGCCATCGACCTACCTGGTCGATGGACTCCGACGGATCATCGTCGACGGCGCCGGCTTGTCGGCGAATCTCGTCAATTTGACCGTCCTCGGTCTCACCTTCGGCGTGGCCCTGGTCATTGCCACTCGGCTCTTCCGCTGGGAACCGGCCGAATCTCTCCCCTGGAGCAAGAAAGCGTGGGCGACCACCGTCATTCTGGTATTCGCCCTCGCCGCTCTGTGGAGAGGTGGAGAGATCTCGGCTGAGCGCTCCCCAGTTCTGGTCATTCGGGGCGGCCGGGTGATCGATGGAACGGGGCGCTCTCCGAGGGACAACGCCGTGGTCATCATCGAAGGAGAGAAGATCAAAGCCGTCCTCGGCGAGCGCGAAGCGAGCATTCCCGACGGGGCCCGAATCATCGATGCCAGGGGTAAAACCATCCTGCCCGGATTGATCGACGTGCACGTTCATCTCGGCGGCAGCGCCGGAGCCGCCGCCTCGCCCGAGGAATATACGCCCGCGCGCGAACTCCATGATCTGAAGGCTTATCTCTTCTCTGGGGTGACGACGATCAAGAGTCTGGGGGATATGGAAGATCGCATCCTCGATCTCCGGGCCCGGGAACGCGCCGGGGAACTGCTCGCCCCGCGCCTCTTCGCCGTGGGTAAAGTTTTCACGGCACCGGGGGGTCATCCGGTGAGCACGATTTTCGCCGGCGCGCCGGATTTCGTCGTGGATGCCGCCGTCTTTCAAGTGGAGACCGAACAGCAGGCTCGCGCCGGCGTCCGAGCGCTGGCCGCCGATGGAGTCGACGGCATCAAAGTCATTTACGATGGTGGAACGCCCGAACGACCGCTTCCCAAACTTCACGGATCCCTCCTGGCGGCAATCATCGATGAAGCCCATAAAGCCGGATTGCGCGTTTCGGTGCACTGCGGGACCGGCCAGGACGTGAGAGAGGCCGTGCTGGCCGGCGCCGATGGCATTGAGCATGCCGACCAAGACGATCTCGATGACCACACCATCGCGCTCATGGCCGAACGAGGCGTATTCTACTCTCCGACGCTCGCCGTCATCGAAGCGCTGTTGAATCTGGCCAAAGGGATTCATGCGACCGATGACCCCTTGGTGCGCGCCTGCGTCTTGCCGACTATTTTGACCGGCTTGACCTCGCCGCGATCTCCCATCCTGCGAAGACTGAGAGAGCTTCCGGATGCCGTCATGCGGTTCGAGCATCGATTACAGGTGGCCAAGATGAACGTGCGCCGCGCGCGGGCAGCAGGCGTGAAAATCGCGACGGGAACGGACGCCGGAAATCCGGGAACGTTTCATGGCCCGGCCATGCACCGGGAACTCGCTTTGCTCGTCGAAGCCGGGCTCACTCCGCTGGAGGCCATCGTTGCCGCCACGCGACAAGCGGCCAATTATCTCGGCGCCGGCGATCGCCTGGGCACCATCGAGCCGGGGAAACTGGCCGATATCGTGATCCTCGATGGCGATCCCCTCAAGGACATTTCGGCGACGGAGAAGATCTGGAAAGTCATCCGAGGTGGTCAGGTGATCGACCGCCAACGATTGTTCGCCGAACACGCGGTCGCCAAAGCGAACCCCTCGATCCC
>RFHM01000015.1 GCA_003696865.1 Acidobacteriota bacterium
CTATCCGGCATTCACTGATGCCGTTATCGATTTGGCCTCTAAAATTAACACACATCCGACTCTTTTTGGAAGCGAAAACGCATCAAGATCGACGGGGGGTCGCCGCCCCGCATGCTCACCGCTTGGAGAAACGGCCGCTTCTGGCCCCGGTAGATACCGACCGATGAGCACCGGAGTGCCATCATTGTGGAGAAGAAAAAAACAACTCCTACCGCCTGACCAAGCATGTGAGAAGACCCATCCACATCGTTGACTAGGGACGGTCCCGGACGGGGAGTTCCTGATCGCTCTCGGCGCTCCCGCCGATCACCGGCTGACTGGAGGCTTGCTGGAGGAGAAGGGCGAAAGGTTTACTCGCCTCGCCAAAATAGACGCTCACATGAGGGAATGGAATTTCGATGCCCTTCTCATCGAACGTCTTCTTGATACGCCGCCGAAGCTCTCGCCCCACCATCCACTGTTTCAATGGGAGCGTCTTGATCATCGCCTTGATGGTCACTTGAGACTCGCCGAAATCATCGACGCCCAATACCTCCAATGGTTCCAGGATGAGCGGGCCATAGGTTTCATCCTTGGCTAATTCTTCGCCGATCTCCCGGAGCACCTGCATGACGTAATCCACGTCTTCCTTGTAGGCGACGCCGACATCGATGACGTATCGGGACCACTCTTTGGTCATGTTGGAGACTTGCTTGATCTCTCCGTTGGGGAACGTGTGAACGGTACCGTGAAGATCCCTGAGCACCAGCGTACGCAACCTGATCGCCTCGACCAGTCCCGCGGTGTCGTTGATCTTGACGACATCGCCAATGCGGACTTGATCTTCCAGGATCAAGAAGAATCCGCTGATGATATCTCGCACCAGGTTCTGGGCGCCGAACCCTACGGCCAACCCGGCGATTCCCGCGCCGGTGATGATGGGCGTGATGTCCATCCCGAATTCGCTCAGAATCATCATGACGGCGACGCCGATGACGAGGACGAGGGAGACGCTGGTGATGATCTTCCCGATCGTTCGAGCCCGCTTCTCCGCCTCCGAGAGATGGGTGGGGTCCTGGTCCTCGACCATCTGTTCCATGCGGGCGACGGCCAGACGAACGATCTTCAAGACGACATAAGCGCCCACGATGATCCCGATGATGCGGATGAGACGAACGCCCTCTTCGGTGAGATTGATGTTGAGGAATTTCAGGATCGCCGCTCCAGCGATGAGCCCGAAGAAGACATTGATGAGGTTGCGCAATGGCTGCATGTAGTGTTCCCACGCCGGCTGGCGTTGCCCCACGCCGATGAGGAACAGTGAAACGATGCGCGCCAACAAGGCCGTCACCACGATGAGGATGAGAACGATCAGCCCTCGCTGAATCCACTCCAGGATCACCGCCGACACGGGGAGCAGGTGGCTGATGAAATAGAGCACGAGCAGAAGGAGTATGGGAACGACGGCCCCATCCACATAGCGAATGATCTGATCGTCGATCTCCGTCTCGGTTTTGGCCGCCCAGCGCATCAAATAGCGATGAATGATCCATCGAATGAGCCCGGCGACCATCACGGCGATCAGCGGATATACGAGGTACTTGGCTTCAAATCCAATCAATGTGGTGAGATCGCCCATCCTCTCCTCCTTTCCGGCCTCGCCTCCTGAGGCGATGCCCATTCAATCGTTGCTCCTCACCAATTATAAACGGCGGTCCACTCCCCCGCTATCCAGGCATCGCCTGGAGAGCCGCCATTATCCTTGGCGTCGAATCCCAAGGAGGGGGAGTAACTCGCTCAGGGCTTCGATGGTGTAATCTGGAGCGGGCATACCTTCCCAAAGAGACTGGCTGGTTCGGCGAAGCCAGGCGGCATCCAGACCCGCTCGCTTCGCTCCTACGACGTCCGCCTCCAGACTATCGCCCACGTGGAGGCAGGCCTGCGGTCGCACGCCGAGCGCCTCGACGGCCATCAAGAAACACTGTGGCGCTGGTTTCCGCCATCCGATCTCGCCGGAAATGATGACGGCGCGGAAATACGGGGCCAACCCGAAATGGTCCAGAACCCGGCGCGCCGTCGGTGGGTGATCGAAGTTGGAGACGAGCGCCAGAGGATACTGAACGACGAGGGCATCGAGAATCCGGAGCCGCCCCTCGGGGCACTCCATGGCGGCGAACATGCGATCCATATGCGCGGTGACCAAGGCATGAACGGCGGCTCGAGAAGGCGAGGCGATGCCCAATCGCTGGAGCACGCGACGGAACCGTTCTTCGGCCAGCACTTCTCGCTGAGTCGCTCTCCGCCATTCATCCACTTCCCGGTAAGCGACCCGAAACAGCGTCCGCAGGAATTCGTCCAGGCCGATCTCAGGATAATACTGCCGCAAGACGCCGTAGATGACCTCTCCCGTAGATCGGCGCTCTTCCCCATCCAGCTTCACCAAGGGGAGCTTCTCCTCATCGAGATCGACCAAGGTATCGAAGAGATCGAATGAAATGGCTTGATAATGCCCGCGCATGGAATTGTCTCTGTGAGCAGCCGCCAGGCCGCTACCGAGAGTTCACCGCAAGCCGTCCCACCGTCGATGGGACCGGTAGTCCCAAGAAGTCCGGTTCACAGGGGATCAGCGACCAGTTCCTCGACGAACCTGTGCTCGATCGGCCGAATGCCGAGGGGGTGAGATGTTCATCCCCCTCGGCATTCACTCATGGTGCTGGCTCGAACATCTGCTCCGACATCCGATCGGCTTCCACCTGGTTCCGTCTGAGGAGCATGGGATGGTAGTGATTGGTCAGCCATCGACCGAGCATGCTGGCGTAAAACGGGCTACTGACGACGCCACTCTCGCCGCCGGGAATGATCTCGAATCCGTTGACGCCGGCCGGCGTCATCTCGCCCACGAATCGGCGCGCCGGACCACCGCCGAACATGA
>RFHM01000095.1 GCA_003696865.1 Acidobacteriota bacterium
GGTGATGGCAATCCGCACCCCATCCGCGCGACCGGAACCGGCGGCGCATTCTGAAGATGGAACGCCAACGATGGAAATACGAGAGCGGCTATTACTTGACTACTTGGTCTTGTTGGTCTTGAGGAGAATTGCGTCTGACAAAGGTTAATCACCACTCACCGCACAACGCTACCACCAGACAGACAAAACCACCACTCCCACCCAGCGCCCTGATCATCAGTACCTGTTCAGTGTCCGACCGTATATCAGAGCAATAATGACCGCGGCGCTCGTGTTCCTGATTACTGCTCGGATGATGATCGAGAGCACTCCAAGCCTGCTCATCTTCGGCATGTTATCGAAGGTTGACAGGATAGCACCTGCGGGCTAGACTCCACGCCTACCTTGCCGAGAAGCGAGACCATGACAGCACGAGCAATAGAGGAGCATCTTCTCGGAGAGACCCTGGAGAGCCGCATGAGAGCCCTTCGACGGAGGAGAGCGCGCGCGCCTGGCGTCAGCAGGGAGGTGAACAGAGTTGTGGAGAACGTTCTTAGAGGACGGTCTCTTTCAAGGGATGAGGCACTGCGGCTGGCTGATTGTTCTCGGGAAGCACTGCCGTGGTTGTGCGGTGCGGCGGCCTATCTTCGGGATCTCGGCCGAGGGCGGACGGTGAGTTTCTCGCCGAAGGTGTTCATCCCTCTGACCAGACTCTGTCGGGATGAGTGCGGATACTGCGCATTTCGTCAATCTCCTGGGGAAGCCGAGCGCCTGTACATGAGCCTGGATGAGGTCGTCGCCTTGGCTCGGGCGGCCGAGAGGCTGGGCTGCACCGAAGCCCTCTTCACGCTCGGCGAGCGTCCCGAGCAGCGCTATCCCGAAGCGCGGCAGTGGCTCTATCGAAATGGGTATCGAACGACGATCGAGTATCTCCACCAGGCCTGTCGGCGGGTGTTGACCGAGACGCGTCTGCTGCCACACAGTAATCCGGGGACCCTGTCGTGTCGCGAGATGCAATATCTGAAGGGGGTGAATGCTTCCATGGGCCTCATGCTCGAGAATGTCAGCGAGCGGTTGTGCCAGGAGGGCGGTCCCCATCATCGGGCGCCGAGCAAGCGGCCACGGGTGCGGTTGAAGGTGCTTCGGATGGCGGGAGAATTGCGCATCCCGTTCACCACGGGTCTGCTCGTCGGTATGGGTGAGACGAGGAAAGAGCGGATCGAATCATTGCTGAGGATTCGCGATCTTCACCAGCAGTATGGCCACATTCAAGAGGTGATCATTCAGCCCTTCCGGGCCAAGCCCGACACGCCGATGGCTTCGCATCCCGAGCTCTCTATGGACGAACTGCTCTGGACGGTGGCCGCAGCGCGGCTCATCTTGGGTCCGACGGTCAACCTGCAAGTGCCCCCCAATCTGAGTGCAACCACCTATCCTCTTTTCCTTCTGGCGGGGATCAACGATTGGGGGGGCATTTCGCCATTGACCATCGATTATGTCAATCCCGAAGCGCCGTGGCCCCAGCTCTCGGAGCTGCGGCGAAAGACGGAGATGCTGGGATTCACCCTCAAGCCTCGGCCACCTGTGTATCCCGAGTACATCCGAGAGCGGACCGAGTATATCTCCGAATCGATCAAGCATCGACTCCACGCCCTCATTGATGAGGACGGATATATTAGAGGGGGAATCGACCGTTATGTCTGTACCACGTGACATATTCGCCGATACATCTTTAGACGATTGGCTGAAGACCGTAGCCCTTCCGGTGGCTCGCATTCTGGATAAGGCGTTGAATGGGCATGATCTCTCTCCCCAGGAAGCGCTCAGATTGTTTGATACTTCAGGCCCGGAGCTCTGGGCCGTGGTGCTTGCCGCCGACCAACTGCGGCAACGTCGCGTGGGTGACGTTGTCACCTATGTAGTCAACAGGAACATCAACTTCACCAATGTGTGTATTAAGCGGTGTCGGTTCTGCGCCTTCAGCCGAGACTACCGGGAAGAAGAGGGATATCTCCTGCCGTTGGAGGAGATCGTCCGGCGAGCCAAGGAGGCGTGGGAGCTGGGGGCCACGGAAGTGTGTATCCAGGCTGGGTTGGCGCCCCAGATGGAGGGCGATCTCTACATTCGGTTGTGTCGGGCCATCAAATCTGAGATTCCGGAGATTCATATTCATGGCTTCTCTCCCGAGGAGGTGCTCTATGGTGCTTTACGCTCGCGGTGGTCGATCAGGGATTATCTCAAGGCGCTGAAGGAGGCGGGCGTGGGGAGCTTGCCGGGAACGTCGGCGGAAATCCTCGTTCAGGATGTGCGAGATGCTATCTCTCCCGGTCGTATCACCGTCGAGCAATGGATCGAGGTCATCACCACGGCTCACGAGCTGGGGATTCCCACCAGTTCCACGATGATGTATGGTCATATCGAAACCCATGAACACCAGGTCCGTCATCTGGCCGTGATCAGGGATATTCAAAAAGCCACTGGGGGATTCACCGAATTCGTTCCTTTGAGCTTTGTCCACAGCCGGGCTCCAATGTTCCGTCATCGCTTGGTCACCGGTGTGCGCCCCGGTCCCACGGGCATCGAGGTGCTCAAGGTGCACGCCATTTCTCGGATCATGCTCAACAACTGGATCCCTCATCTTCAAGTCTCGTGGGTGAAGGAGGGCCACCGGTTCGGGCAAGTGTTGCTCATGGCTGGCGCCAATGACTTGGGCGGAACGCTGATGAACGAGAGCATTTCGACCTCGGCAGGAGCCGATCATGGTCAACTGCTTCGGCCGGCCGAGTTCCGACGGCTAATTCGGGATGTGGGCCGCATTCCCGCCGAACGAACGACCACGTATCATCTCCGGTGGGTCTTTGAGAATCCCCAGGCAGATCCCATCGAGCCGCTGGATATGGTGTCTGGAGATCCGGACGAGCGCTTTGGTTCCTACTTTCGGCTCATAGGAATGAATCGTTATCGATTCCGGCATCCACACCGACCGAAACAAAAAGGGGAAGGAGAAATTTCCGGACCCGCTTCTCCAAGAAGGTCATGACGGCAGCCGTCCGCTGTTCACCGGGGTAGCCGAGATGAGATGGCTCACAGGGTGATTTTGGAAGTGACCGGAGACAGTGGAAGCATCTGACCGATGATCGATCTGGACCTGGCAGTGATTTGTGAGGGCATTCCTCTTTCGAAAATGGCCACAGATTCCACAGATGGACACAGATTCTTTTCTTCTTCTGTGATCATCGGTGAAATCTGTGGCTTGATGTTCATCCCCTTGGTGTGGCTCGGCGCGCGCCATGAGGGACTCCCTAGGAAGATAGGGAAGAGCATTGATGCTTCAGGCCCCATTCTCTGAAAAAAGCAACATCGAGCTATCTTATCATGAACTGGATCTTCGGCGCGAAAGGCGACTCGGCTACCGCTCCCTCTCGCAGATGCACGGATTGTTGATCTCTTACGAGA
>RFHM01000096.1 GCA_003696865.1 Acidobacteriota bacterium
CCTCGGTTTCGTTCTCCAGACGAGCACCCAGGAATCGAGGGCCAGAGATGCCGCCAGGCCATCATGCTCCTGCTCGTCGCATGGCGCGATCATTCTTTTGCTCCCTCCCGCCCATCCTCGCCGGGGACGAGATGGAGCGGCTGTTCGCCCTTCAACACTCTCACCATATTGTCCACGGCGATGTGAACCACTCGCTCGCGCACTTCTGCCGTGGCTCCGGCAATGTGCGGCGTGAGGATGACGTTTTCTAATCCCCGTAAGGGATGGTCGGCAGGAAGCGGTTCGACGGAGAACACATCGATCCCGGCGCCGGCGAGTTTTTTCTCCCGCAGCCGCTTGGCCAAGGCCACTTCGTCGACGCACTCGCCGCGCGCCACGTTGATGAGAATGGCGCTGAATTTCATGAGCGAGAGTTCTCGCTCGCCGATCAGCTTCCGCGTCTTTTCGGTCAAGGGGACGTGAAGGCTGACCACGTCGGATCGTCGGAGCAGATCATCGAGCGATTTGTACTCGACGTGGAGCTCGCGTTCCTCGGATTCGGACAACCGAACCGGATCGGTATAGAGAGTGCGCGTCCCGAAGGCGATGAGCCGACGAGCGAGCTGTCTGCCGATGCGGCCCATGCCAACGATGCCATACGTTTTCCCCTGCAATTCGAACAGACCGCGCTCCCAGATGAGTTCCCTCTGCACCCAGGCTCCCTCGGCCATTCGGCGATGCGCGTAGAATGCTTTCTTCAGGAGCGCCAGGGCGAGCATCACCGTGTGCTCGGCGACGGCGACGTCATTCACACCGGGCGTATGCGCCACAGCGATGCCGCGCCGCCGACAGGCTTTCACATCGATATGCTCATAGCCTGCGCTGGGCTGCTGAATGAACCGCAGCCGAGGGGCACGATCGAGAAACTCTTCGGTAATAGCGTGACGAAACGTATAATCCCCGAGGACGATTTCGGCCTCGGCCAGCGCCTCATCGAGTTGAGATGGGCTCGTTCCCTCCACACCGACCACGGAGAGGTCGGCGCGACCGGTTCCAGCCACCAACCATTGAAAAACGACCGAGGCGGGAATGGGCGATAAAACGACGATGGTGGTCATAGCGCGATTCGTCCTTGCGAATTGATCCCCTGCTCGACGGCAAGCGATTATATCATACTGCCGGAATGAGGTGTAATGGAGTGGCTCACGGGTGAGGCCATCGATCGGCGAACCATCCCTCGACGCGATACTCCGTAGATTGGCCGCCCGTGTGTCATGACCTCGCTTTGGACAATGTGCCTCAGGCCACGTCGCCGCCGCCACACCGATGGTGAGCGCAGCCAGCCGGACGTCGGCCGCCATTGAAGATCGACAATCGTGACACGAACGTCTCCGATGAGCGACCTCTGCCCGAGTCGTCATCGATCACGGCGACTTCCGGGCCTCCGAGAGAATCTTTTGGATGAGCGTCGGATCATCGGGCAAGAGCTTCGACCGAGGGAGCCGCGGCAACAGCGTCGCCCAGCGAGGGTCGCGAGAGAAGACCCTCCGGAACAAGGGAAGCGACTCTTCTAATCGCCCGACATTGGCCAGCGTGACGGCATGCCAGAACATCATCTCCACATTCTCGGGAGCCAGGTGTTCGGCCCGACGATACTCCTGGAGCGCGCGATCGATCTGGCCGGCGGCCATGTATTCGTCGCCCTGATTCATGTGATCGTAGGCGCGTTGGAGCCGGACGAGTCGCTTCAGTTCCTCCACCGGATGCGGATGGTCTTCCACGCGCAAATCAATGAGACGATCCATCCACGGTCGACCGGTCGATCGTCCGCGCACGACGATGATGGCCGCCGATTGCCGACCGCGAATATCGCCTCCCTCACGCTCGGCGGCTTCCAGCGCGGCGAGCAATCGATCGGCGAGATCTCCGGTCGCCGCCTCATACGCTTTGGCCATGGCATCCCAGACGGTGTTTTTCAACATGAGATTGGCTTGCGTAGAGAACTGATCGCCGATATGGTGACCGGCCTCGGCAATGCAATGCTCGCCGGTATGAACGGCCACTCGCCCCTGAGCATCGATCATGGCCACTTGACGCACATCGGCTTGAGGATCGACCTCGATCAGTGCCTTCAGCGCTTGAGGAGCGCTCTTGCCCGCGCGCATCAGGGCGAGACCGAGCGGTCCGTAAGAGACCTCCACGAATGACTGCGTCGCCACGGCACCGACGCCCGCCTCGGCCCAGGGTACGACCGAACCAACGGAGAACCAGTGCGACTGTACGGCGACGCCCAGTTGTCCCGTCGCCGGATCTCTGGCCACAATGGAGTAGGTATGAGCCGGTGCCCCCACAGGTGTTGGTGAGGGCTCGGCCAGAGAGAGGCCACCCAAGAGAACGGCCACAAACAGTATCCATATCGCTCGCATCATAAGTCTATCCTCCGCCGATGATCATACCCGGAGTGCCTCATTTCGTCGAGGCCGGAGAAGTCTCTCCCCGATGAAGCGCCGGGCAGATGGGGGAAGTCGTCGACGTTTGTCTCGATCACTCCAGTATGTTACACTGTGGCGGCTGTGAAAGCGTGAGGAGGTTGCTCAAGACAGAGTCGATGCTGATGCGTTGGCGCGATCATTTCGCTCGATTCACGAGCCAAACGAGCCCGGTCATGAGACAAAGGCCTCGCGCCGGTCTTCGAAACCAGGGGACGACCGGTGCCAGGTCGGACATCAACTCTGGGCGCTGCGAGGGACCCCATGTCCCTGATGAGCCCATCAAGGAGGAGCGTCATGTCAGATCACAGAGATATGATTCGCCGTCGTCCGTGTACGGCCTTGACAGCCACCAGAGGACGTTTATGTGCCCTGAGCCTCCTGGCTCTTGGCCTGCTCATGTGCACTCTCCCGCTTGGCGAACGCATGACCCATGCCGCCACGGCGGGGAGCCGGCCGGCGGCCGACGCGGCCATCCGGCAGGTCTCCATCGATAGCGCCGGCGTCATTGCCTACATCAAGGACGATGGAATCTATACCTTCGGTCGAGGGGGTGGTCTTCGTCGCGTCGTCGCCGCCGGCGATGAGGCCCCTCGTGCCGGTGGGCGGTTCATCCAGTTCCTCGATTTGAGCAGCGCTTCCATATCAGGGCCGTTGGGCGTGCAGAAAGATCTCCGTATCGTATTCAAAGCGAGGATCGAAGGAGGGACCGTCGATGAGGGGATATTTCTCTTCTCCGAGAATCTCGGCCTCGCCGCCGTGGTCCTCCCCGGCGACACGGCTCCCGATACCGGTGGTGGCGCCTTCGCGTCGTTCCCCGATCGACCACTCATCGGATCTCAGGGAACGATCATGTTCAAAGCGATGGTGATGGGTGGTCGAGCGACGGAAGGATTGTTCTTCGTGCCTCGCCAGTTCTTCACCGGAGAAGCGACCGTAGGATCGGTGGCGATCGAAGGTGAGCCGGCTCCGGGAACGGGTGGTGGTGCCTATGCCGGGTTCGGCGCCTACGACATGGAAGAGAGCACCGTCCTCATGGGCGCTCCACCCTTGGTGGTGGCATCGGCGTTCGCTTTCGTGGCCGACGTCGATGGAGGACGAACGCCTCAAGGGATATTCGCTCGATCGTTGTTTCTCGTCCCGGAGATCCCGGTGCGTATAGAGATTCAGCGCCCGCCGACCGAAATGGCGTTGGCGGGGAATCCGCCTCCGAGCCGGGCGCTGGCCGACAGCGTCTACGCCCGTTTCGAGGACGTCGTTCTCACGCAGCACGAACTCGTTTTCCGGGCGATCCTCTCGGGCGGAGAAGTTTCCGAAGGCATTTTCCAATTGGCCTTCTTGGGACCGATCACGCTTCCTTCGCCGCGCGTCCTTCAGGGAGACCTCGCTCCCATCGTTGGCGCCGACGTTCGATTCGCCCAATTCGGCCGAATGGTTGGCAACAACGCCGAAGAACTCGTCTTCGAGGCCACGTTGGAGGGCGATGGTCCGAGCCAAGGGCTTTTTTCGGCCACGCTGGGCCCCCTGGATCTCGTCTCCGAAACGCTCTCGGTGGGCGATCGAGCCCAGGGGACGGATGGCGGCGTATTCCACGCGCTGGGACCATTGGCGATCAACGATGACGGATTCGTCGCCTTCCAGGCGAAAATCGATGGCGGGAGCATCTGCGAAGGACTGTACCGGGAACTCGCCAAGCGGGCGCGGCTCATCGACGGGGTTCCCTGCACACCTGCCGCTTCACGCTGATGGAGTGAGGATCACGTTGCCTGACGGAATCGTCTCCGAAGGCTCTGCTGACGATCCCTATCCTCGGGTGCTGTATGGTGCCAAGAGGGCCTGATTGACATCCGGTCTCAGGAACCGTTATCCTTTCACGAGATGGCAGAAACACTCCTTGCGCCGCCCGCCCCAGAACGACAAGTCCTGACGGTCACCGAACTCACCCGGCAGATCAAGGATCTGCTCGAGGGGGAGTTCCCCGTCCTTTGGGTGCGAGGAGAAATCTCCAACTTCAAGCGCCACACATCGGGGCATTGGTACTTCACGCTCAAGGACGAAGGAGCGCAGCTCCGATGTGCCTGCTTTCGATACCAAAATCGGACTATTCGATTCAGTCCCGAGGATGGCCTGGAAGTGTTGGCCAGCGGGCGCTTGAGCGTCTATGAGAAACGCGGCGAGTATCAACTCATCGTCGAGTTGATGGAACCGGCGGGCGTCGGCTCACTGCAACTGGCGTTCGAGCAGTTGAAAAAGCGCCTTCAGGCTGAAGGGCTGTTCGATCCCGCACATAAGAAACCGCTCCCCTTGCTTCCCCGCAAGGTGGGCGTGGTCACATCGCCCACGGGAGCGGCCATCCGAGACATCCTCCGGGTGCTCAAGCGGCGCAATAGCGGAGTGAGCGTCCTCATTTATCCGGTCAAAGTCCAGGGAGAGGGAGCGGCCCAAGAGATCGCCAGAGCCATTCGGGTGATGAACGAACGAGATGACCTCGACGTCCTCATCGTCGGGCGCGGCGGCGGGTCCATCGAAGATCTCTGGGCATTCAATGAGGAGAGCGTCGCTCGGGCCATCTTCGATTCGCGCATCCCCATCATCTCGGCGGTGGGTCACGAAATCGATTTCACCATCGCCGACTTCGTCGCCGATCTGCGCGCGCCGACGCCCTCGGCGGCCGCCGAACAGGTGGCGGCGCGACGCGACGAACTTCAGGAGCGGGTGGCCGGTCTCGGCCGGCGATTGATCAAGGTGATGCAGTTGAAGCTCGCCACCCTCGGTCACCGACTGGCCGAACTCCAAGCCCGCCGCGGCTTCGATCGATCGAAGGGGCTGCTCAGGGAATATGCCCAGCGCCTGGACGACCTCCACTATCGACTTCACACGGCGATGCGCGCCCGGCTCAAGCGCTGGCGGGACCGTCACGTTCACCTGGCCCATCGCATGGCCGGTCTTCGACTGCGCGAATATCTGGCGGCACAACGTGGTCGGGTGAATGTCTGCGAGAGGCGACTCGTCCACGGCCTGCAACGGCGACTGGAGGCGTCTCGACAGCGCCTCGCCGTCGCTGCCGAGACGCTGGCCAGTCTGGGATTACGAGAAGCCATCGCTCAGCGACGGGGGCGAGTGGCCATTGCTCTGACTCGCTTGCAGAACGCCATGTCCCAGCAGATGGCGACCGTGAGGCAACGTCTGCGCATCGCCGCGGGAAAATTAGACGCGCTCAGTCCCTTGGCCGTTCTCTCCCGCGGCTATGCCATCGTCTGGGGACCCAAGGGAACCATTCTGCGTCAGGCTCGAGAGGTATCGCCGGGCGACAGGGTTCGCGTCCGATTGCATCGCGGTCAACTCAGATGCACGGTCGAGGAGGTGATGACCGATGACCCACTCAGCGAAAGAAGAAACCTTTGAAGCGTCCCTCAAAGAACTGGAGGAGATCGTCGAACAATTGGAGAGTGGCGATCTCCCTCTTGAGAAATCGCTGGAGTTATTCGAGCGCGGCATCGCGCTGACGCGCGCTTGCCAGCGACGATTAGACGAAGCCGAGCGGAAGGTCGAAATGCTCATTCAGCAAGGTGGTGAATACGCCACGGTCCCGTTCGAAGAATCGGAATCCAAGACCGAGGATTCCTCAGCCGATGACGTTCCCTTCTGAGGGATGCCACATGTGATGACACTGGAAGCATACTTTGAGGTGAAACGCCGTCAGATCGATGCCTGGTTGGATCGGCTCCTGCCTTCGGAGACGGTGCCGCCGAGGGAGATCCATCGAGCGATGCGGTACAGCGTCTTCGCCGGCGGCAAGCGCCTTCGCCCCATTCTCACTCTGGCGACGGGCGAATCTTTCGGCGCGCCCGAAGAGTGGCTCCTCCCGGTGGGATGCGCGTTGGAGATGATCCACACCTACTCGCTCATTCACGACGATCTGCCGGCCATCGACAACGATGACGTGCGGCGGGGGAAGCCCACCTGTCACAAAGTGTTCGGCGAAGCGTTGGCCATCCTCGCTGGCGACGCTCTCTTCACTCGGGCCTTTCAGACGCTCGCCGACGTTCCCGTGAGTCGGGAATTCATGGAACGAAAGATCCGGTTGATTTCCGAGGTCGCCCGTGCCGCCGGCACGGTGGGAGGGATGGTGGGTGGACAGGTGATGGACATCCTCGCCGAGGATCGGCCGGTGAATGCCGCCCAACTGGACGAAATCCATCGAGCCAAGACGGGGGCGCTCATTCGGGCATCGGTGAGAGCGGGCGCCTTGCTCGCCGATGCCACAGATGAAGAACTCCACATCGTGACCCAATACGCCGATCATATCGGACTGGCGTTTCAGATCATCGATGATGTGCTCGATCTGACGGCATCAACCGATCAACTGGGGAAGACGGCGGGAAAAGATCTCCAGACGGGCAAAGCGACGTATCCCCGTCTCTATGGGCTGGATGCTTCGCGCGCCCGCGCGCGACAGTTAATCGAAGCGGCCATCACGACGGTGAAGCAGTTGTCTCGAGACACAAAGCGATTACAAGACATCGCCCGGTTCATTCTCCACCGCGCGTACTGAACCCCATCATATGGAGAGCGCCGATTGATTCCGAGAGGGTTGAGAGTGACCCATTCCCTCCATCTCTGCCTTCAATCGCATCCAGCGCGCCCGGAGATCATTCATCAGCTCTACGAAATCGGGCTCCGATCGCAGGCTCTCCAGGTCGGGATTGCGCTCGTACCACGGGTAGTTCTCATTTCCGATGTGTATCGCCCGCCGGATCCAAGCGATGGCCTGCCGCGTCTCCCCCAATAGGGCATAGAGCGCTCCCAATCCCAATGCACAATCTCCATCCGCCTCGGCGACATTGAGGAAACGATCGTCAATGAAGGCACGGGCGCGCTCGGATTCTCCCTTTCTGGCCAGACACATGGCCAGAAAGAGGCGCGTATACTGGATGTTGGGATTCAAAGCCAGCGTGTCTTCCAATAGACGAATGGCGTCGTCGATGTCGCCTTTGTGATAGAGCGCCTTGGCCAAGAATGACCGTAACCCGGCGTGTTCGGGCTCGATGGCCAATCCTTTCTTGAATTCGGCAATCGCCCGATCGTACTCGCCTCGGTAGGTGAAGATCCGACCTCGCCCGGAATACCCTTCGGGAGCGGCGACCGGGAAGAGTTTGATGCGGATATTGTATTCCCGCAACGCGTATTCATACAGCCCATCCCAACGATAGAGATTGGCGGCGACAGAATGGACGGTGGCATCATTGGGCGCGCGATGGAGAAGATCTTTGAGTTCTTCCCTGGCCCGCTGCTTCTCTCCCTTGAACAGGTAGATGTAGAGACGAAAGATACGCGGATCGACGAGCGTCTCGTCCAATCGCAATGCCCGATCGAAAACCTCCTCGGCCAATTCGTAGTACGACACGCCTCCGATACCACGGATGACATAGTTGGTATAACACCGCCCCAATCCAGCGTAGGCATAGGCGAACTGAGGATCCAATTTGATAGCTTCCTTGAACATCTGTACGGCGGCGTCTAAATCCTCTTTCCGGTAGCTTTGATATGTCGATTTGATGAGGAGGTGTTTACCCCGAAGAGCGTATTCGTACGCTTCGGCACTGCTGGTGAGTGGGCGCGTCAGTCGTTCCTGCTCGCTCTGGCTGATCTTGATCTTCAAGCCCTCCACAATGTGCCGCACGATGTCGTCCTGGAGACTGATGATATCCTTGTGGTCGACATCGATCTTGTCGCTCCACAGGATCTCATTGGTGGTGATATCGACAAGCTGAGCCGTGGCTCGGAACCGCGTGCCCACTCTCAGGTAGCTTCCCACCAGGACAGCTTCCACGGCCAGTTCGCGCCCGGCCCGCTGAGGATCTACTTCCCGATTGTGATACTTGGCGACATAGCTGGATGGGGTCACGATGAGCGACTGGAGTTTGGCCAATTCGGTGATGATCCCATCGGCCAATGACAAGCCGTAGAAATCCGCCTCGGGATCTCCACTCAGGTTCCTGAATGGAAGGATGGCCAACGTCTTGCGTTCCTTCATCGTCCATGAACTGATGGACCGCTCCGATGGTTGACTGCTCACGCCATTTTCCCAAGCCGGGCGACGGCGAAGCCGCCCGACGACCTTCTTGAGGAGCGAGCGCCCGCTGAACCAGGAGCGATCGACATGGCGAGGGGGCTCCAATGCCGCTGACACTTCGCCGGGAATGGTCCCCGTCTCGTAGAAGTGTTGGCGGGCCACTTGTTTGAGCTCAGCGAGCATATCTCTCATGGACTTGTAGCGCTGGTCGGGATCTTTGGCCAAGGCACGATCAACGATGCGCTGGAGCTGAGGAGAGACCTGTGGATTGTACAGATTCATCGGCGGCGGCTCGGATGAAATCACCGCCTGAAGGATCTCTATTCGCGATCGCCCCTTGAATGGGCGTTCGCCGGTGATCATTTCATAGAGGATGATGCCCAGAGAGAAGATATCCGTCCGGTAGTCGAGGCGCTCGCCACGCGCCTGTTCCGGCGACATGTAAGACGGCGTCCCCAACAACGCTCCTTCTACGGTGAGATCATCCGATGGCACCGTCCCTTCCTCGAAGTGCTTGGCCAATCCGAAATCGAGTATCTTACATTGCCCTTCGGGTGTGATGATGATGTTCGACGTTTTCATATCGCGGTGGATGATGCCCCGCTCATGAGCCACGGCCAAAGCATCGGCGAGTTGAATGGCAATGGTGAGAGCACTGTGGAGATCGAGCGGACCCTTGGCCAGGATCTCTTTCAACGTCTTCCCTTCCACATACTGCATGACGATGAAACACTGCCCTTCGGCTTCGTTGATCTCATAAACGGTACAAATGTTCGGATGATCCAATGCCGAAGCCAGGCGCGCCTCGCGAAGGAACCGCTGCCGTCCAGAGACATTGTGGATCAAATCCTCGGCTAATGTTTTGATGACCACCGTGCGATGGAGTTTGGTATCCTCGGCCTTGTAAACGGCGCCCCCGCCCCCCTCACCCAACTTTTCTAATATTCGATAATGCAAAATTTGTTTCTTCATAATCCATTACCGCTCGCCGTCTCGGATTATAAGAGAGACGGGGATGAGGTGGCAAGCACCGGGACCACCATCGGATTCCCATACACTCTCGCGGGCATCGCCCATGAACGTGCACACGTTGTGCATTCCACAACGGGAATCACCGCATCGCTCGCTCGGGGAGTTTCTTTCTCCCTCTCCGGCAACACTTCGGAAAGTTGAGATCCCTTCTGCTGTCATTGAGTGAGCCATATCCCGGAGAGGAGCACGTTCGGATTCATCCGCTGCGGAGGTCGGTCGGCGATGAGACGAGGTGGGAGAGAAGTCTCCTCGCACGTCCCTTCACTGTATGGCTCGACGTGGACTCTCACCAAATACATCGAGGGCGCGCCCCCTGAGGACGCGCCCTCGGCCATCCGAGTGGTACCGCTAGGGGGACTTGAACCCCCACTCTCCGCCTTGAGAGGGCGGCGTGTTAACCACTTACACCATAGCGGCCCACAATCATCGGTTGAGATATTATATTAACCCCACTCGCTCTGTTCGTCAATCATCTCGTGACCTCTTTGAGGAAATGCGCTAGTATTGTGGTCTTGTGCGTGCCGGCCCCGAGAGGGGCCGGGCGTCATCACTTGACAGCATGAACGTGGCTATGGAGATCGAACGACTTCGCGGCTTATTCCCACCGATTCCTACACCCTTCGATGAGCAGGAACGGCTCGCCGTCCACCGACTCCGGTCGAATCTCGAGCGCTGGCGAGCCTGTGGATTTTCTGGATTCGTGGTGCTCGGATCCACCGGAGAGTTCGTCCACCTGAACGACGGCGAACGGTTGAGAGTGCTCTCTGCCGCGCGGGAGGCGCTGCCCGGTGATGCTCTGCTCATCGGAGGATGTAGTCTCCACTCGCTCAGGGACACGATGGCCTACATCCATGCCGCCGCCGGCGAGGGCGTCGATGCCGTGCTGGTGAATACACCGTGCTACTACCCTCAGGCTCGCGAACCCTCGCAACTCGCCGCTTACTATCGACACCTCGCCGATCGAGCCCCCGTCCCCATCCTGCTCTACAACGTGCCCCAGTTCACCGGCGTATCCATCCCACCTCACCTCGTGGCCGAACTCGCCGAACACCCCAACATCATCGGCATCAAAGAGAGTTCGGGGAACCTCCGGGTGCTGACCGAAATTGCCCGGTTGGTTCCCTCCGACTTCGTTGTGTTGACCGGTTCGGCGAGCACATTCTATCCGGCTCTTCTGATCGGGGCTCAAGGAGGAATTCTCGCCGCCGCTTGCGTCGCCTGGGAAGCTTGCCGGGGAATCTTCGATGCCGTCCAGTCGGGCCAACTCACCAAGGCCCGCCATCTTCAGATGCAGTTGTTGCCTCTCATCGAAGCGATCACGACGCGCTGGGGCATTGGCGGGTTGAAAGCGGCCATGGACCTTCGCGGTCTGTATGGAGGCCCCCCGCGCGCACCCTTGCCTTCTGTGGACGAATCGGCGCGCGCCGAGATCGAACACCTCTTCACCCATTCGGGACTATTCTCGCCGTTGGAGCTGTGACCGTATGAGCGATCAACACGAGCGAAACATGAATTCTCTCATCCACCCTCAATCCCAATTCGTCTCCTTCCGCGACATACCCGGAGTGACGCCGTTATTTGTCGACTATCTGTATCGCTTCCAGCGCGTCAAACACCTTTACGCCGATGTCGATCTGCGGCCGGAAGCCCTGATGGCGTATGCCTCCACGGTAACTCGTCTGGCCTTTCCCCGGGATCTCCTGGTCACTGTTCTTCTGGAGCAAAACCACCGATTCGGATCCGGGCCCGAGACCATGGCCGCTATCGAGGAACTCGGCGATCCGTCGTCGGTGGCCATCGTGACGGGCCAACAACCGGGACTGTTCACCGGCCCCATCTACACCATTTTGAAGGCCCTGACGGCGGTCAGTATCAGTCGGGACCTTCGCGCGCGGGGGATCTCGGCAGTACCCATCTTCTGGATCGAAGGCGATGACCACGACCAGGCGGAAGTCGATCATTGTTATCTCGTCGATCGCGATGGACAACGGCGGAAGGTCTCTTATCCGGTCGATGCCTCGCAGGCCGGACGACCCATCGGGCGGGTTTCGCTGACGGAAGCCATCTCGGGAACCATCGACGAGGCGCTCGGCCTCCTTCCGGCATCTGAATTCATGCCTCTGTTAGAGCGTCAACTCCGCGATGCCTATCGCCCGGGAGTGAGTCTCTCGGAGGCATTTGCTCGATTGATGGCCTCCTGGTTTCGAGATCTCGGCCTCGTTCTCATCGATCCTACGGACCCTCGATTGAAGAGACCACTGGCCGGACTGTTCGAGAAAGTGGTGGTCACGGCGTCGGAAGTGAATCGCCGGTTGCGAGAGCAAACCGCCGAGTTAGTCCGTCTCGGGTACCACCCGCAGTTTCGCGTGACCGAAGAGTCCATTCCCTTATTCATCGAGCATGAGGGACGGCGAATTGCTCTGGTCCGGCGCAGAGATCAGCTCGGCCTCAAATCGAGGGAGGACGCCTTCTCCCCCCAGGCGCTCGTGGAAAACGTGCGTCGGCAACCGGAGCGATTCAGTCCCGGAGTCGCCCTGCGTCCCATCGCTCAAGATGTGCTGCTTCCCACCCTGGTCTACATCGGGGGACCGAGCGAGATCGCTTACTTCGGGCAAATCAAGCGACTCAGCGAGTGGCTTGACCGGCCGATGACGCCCATCCTGCCACGAGCCTCGGCCACGCTGATGGAGCGGCGCTATGCCAGGACGTTGGAGAGATACGGCCTCCGATGGACCGATCTCCTGGCTGGATTTGACCGGGTCCTTCGGTCGGTGGTCCAGCACCATTTGGCCAGCGAGACGACCGACCTGTTCGATCACACAGAGCGCTGGTTGAGAGATCGATTGTCTGAGATTGGTCGAGCGGTGGCCGAAGTTGATCCCACGCTCGGCCAGGCGGCCAGGACCACTGCAGACAAGATGCTCTATCAGTTGAACAATCTGCGAACCCGGTTCATCGAAGCTCGAGGACGAAAGGAGCAGACCATCTACCGGCAAATTCAACGAGCCCTGAGCGTCCTCTATCCGGATGGGCGCCTTCAGGAGCGAGGTCTGAACATTCTGCACTTTCTCTCTCGCTATGGCCCGGATCTGGTGCCCGGTCTTCTGGGCACTCTCGACGTTTGGCATTGGGAACATCATGTCGTATTCATCGGTTGAGTCGGTGAAGATCACGCGTGGGGTCATCGCCGAGATCCTACAGCACGCCCGCCAGTGTGCGCCCAACGAGTGCTGTGGATTGCTCGTCGGTCGAGGCGAAATCATCGAACGGGTCTATCGACTCTCCAACATCGCCGAGGATCCACGGAGGCGATATTTCGCCGATCCCCGGGAACTGTTCCAGTACCAGAAGCGGATGAGAGCGCGGCGAGAGAAGCTCCTGGGGATTTACCATTCCCATCCTCAGTCGGCGGCCGTCCCTTCGCCCACGGATATCGAACAAGCTTTCTACCCGGAGGCCGTCTACGTCATCGTCTCACTCGGACCTCGACCCCAAGTGCGCGCGTATCGCATAGTGGGTGGAGAGGCGAAAGAGATGGTCTATGAGATCGTAGACGATGCCCCACCCCGCTGCGCGGGCCCCTCGACAGAACTCGCTAAATGAGAGGGACCCGACGTCACTTGATGACTTCGAATTCATAATAGATTTCTTTCCCCCGAATGATGAAACTCAAGTAGTGTTCCCAGAATCGCCGCAGGAAGCGAAGGGCCGGCCAACGCTGATCCAGGTTGATGAGGGCCTGAAAACCGAGCCATCTCCACAGATTGAGCAGAGAGACTTCGATGCGCCGCGGTTTGAGGCGCACCGAGGTATAGAAGGGGAAGGGGGCGTGTTGGTCGGTGAAACAGCGGAACGAAAAACTGTTCAGGTGCGTCCGATGGGTGGGATCGGTGGCCCAGTCGGGATTCGTATAATGGGGAGCGAGAAACTTGATGATCCCTCCGGGCCTGGTGATGCGATGAATTTCCGCGACGACGTCCAACAGGCGATCGACATGCTCGATGACGTGGCGTCCGATGACCTCGTCGAAGACATCGTCCACAAAGGGGTAAGGGGTCTGATTGAGATCGTAGAGAACGTCCGCCGCCGTGTGGGGATTGATATCCATGCCCACGGCGCCGGGAACCTTATGAGCGCCACAGCCGATATCCAGTATTCTCATGGAATCAAAGACTGTCTCTCGGCGCGATCCTCATACCGAGTCATCGATCTGGACCACGGGCATCGACGCCCGGGCACGCTCCTCGATGATTCGTTCACCTCTCCCCTCATTGGCCGGTGGACGCCGCCCGCAGTCCCATGGCCGGAACGTGCGAGAATGCCGCCCGACCCGCATAGACGGCCAAGGAGCCGAGTTCCTCCTCGATGCGCAGCAACTGGTTGTACTTGGCCACGCGGTCGGTGCGGCTGAGCGAGCCCGTCTTGATCTGTCCGGCATTGACGGCGACGGCCAGATCGGCGATGAACGCATCCTCGGTCTCTCCCGAGCGGTGGGAGATGACCGTGCCATACCGATGCCGCTGAGCCAGATCGATAGCCTCCAGCGTCTCAGCCAACGTACCAATCTGATTGACTTTTATGAGGATGGCGTTGGCGATGCCCTCTTCGATTCCCCGGCGTAAAAACTTCACGTTGGTGACGAAGAGATCATCGCCCACCAACTGCACCCGTCCACCCAGGGCCACCGTGAGATGAGACCATCCATCCCAATCGGTCTCCGCCATCCCGTCTTCGATGGAGACGATGGGATACTGGCGCACCCAATCGCTGTAGAATTCCACCATTTGCTCGGCGGTGCGTTCCGATCCATCGGACTTCTTGAAGATGTACTTTTTCTTCCGCTTATGATAGAACTCGCTGGCCGCCGGATCCAGCGCGAGGGCCACATCGGCGCCCGGTTTATACCCCGCCTTCTCGATGGCCTTGAGGATGAGCTCGATGGCTTCCTCATTCGACTTCAAATGGGGCGCGAATCCGCCCTCATCCCCCACCGAGGTACTGTATCCGCTCTGCTTGAGCACGGCTTTCAGAGCATGAAAGACTTCGGCGCCCCATCGAAGAGCCTCGGCAAACCGGGGCGCGCCGAGAGGGACGATCATGAACTCTTGCATGTCGACGCTGTTATCGGCA
>RFHM01000097.1 GCA_003696865.1 Acidobacteriota bacterium
CTATCCCCCGGTTTGCAGGTCAACGTCACCGATGCCCGAGCCCCTCCTTTGAGCTCCACGTACTCATAGAGGGCGGGTTCAAAGCCTTTCTTGCGCCCTAATACGCGATAATAGCCTTCGCTCAATCCTTTGAACGCCGCGATTCCATCGCGGTTGGATTTTCGGCTCTTGACCTCATTCGTGCCCAACTTCTGCACGAACACTTGCACGCCGGCAATCGGCTGGTTGGCCTCATCGACGCAGGTCACTTCCAGGATGCCTTTCTGAGCCAGCGCCAAAGATGGAATGGTGAAGAAAAAAACTAGGGCGATCACGCGAGTCATCGCCATCGGTTTACCCCGTTTCATGATCATCTCCCAATCAATGGAATGAAGTGTAAATTCAAAAGCTTCAGATTATATTGCTTCCCTTTCGTTTGGCAAGTGAAGCGGTCACCAGTCTGGCCCCGCGCGGCTTCGGTTCGCACTGAGAATCGAGACGCCGTCTCGGCAACGGGCGAAACCATTACGATGACGCTTCCGGGTTTCGTGGCGCTCGTCGCTTGCGATAGAACATCGACCGATGGAGACCGGAAAGACGAGCCGCCTCTGCAATGTTGCCGCCGGTCATCTGGAGGTATTTTTCGATCATCTGGTTCTCCAGCTCATCAATGTGATCCTGAGCAATCCGCAAAATGGCCGCGCGACGACGTTGCAGATCCTGATGACTTTCGGGCACCGACTGCAGGTAATGACGGAAGGGATTCTTCTCCAGGTCGATGATCCGCCGTTGCTTCCCGACAATATAGTCGGGCAGATCATCGACGGTGATCACATCGCCGGAGCGAAGGAGCGCCACTCGCTGGATCAGATTCTCCAGTTCGCGGATATTGCCAGGGAAGTCATAACGCTCCAGGGCGAGCAGTGCCTCCCGATCGAAGCGCACCCCGGACGCCGCATCGCCAAGGAATTTGTTCAGAAAGAAATGCGCCAGCAGTGCAATATCCTCTTTCCGCTCGCGCAACGGGGGCAATTGGATGGGAATGACGTTGAGGCGATAGTAGAGCGCTTCAAGAAATGCCCCCTCCTCCACCATCTGTTTCAAGTTCCGACTGGTGGCGGCGATGACGCGAACATCCACTTTGATCGTTTTCGTCCCCCCCAGCCGCTCAAACTCTTGCGTCTGCAACACGCGAAGGAGCTTCGCCTGAACGGGGAGAGCCAGCTCGCCCACTTCGTCGAGGAAAATGGTTCCTCCATGAGCCAGCTCGAACCGCCCGATCTTGCGTTCGTGCGCGCCGGTGAATGCTCCCTTCTCGTGACCGAACAGTTCGGACTCCACCAAGGTCTCGGGCACGGCAGCGCAATTGAGGACGACGAGTGGTTTGGAGGCCCGCGAACTCCGGCGGTGCAAAGCTCGGGCGATGAGTTCCTTGCCCGTTCCCGACTCGCCTTCGATCAACACCGTAGCTGGCGAATCGGCGACCTGCTCGACGATCTGGAGGACCTTTCTCAGCTTGGGGCTCCGACCGATGATCTCAGGGAACCGACGCGCGCTGTCGGCCTCCTGGAGCGCTTCATCGCGAGCCCGAATGGCCCGATCGAGCCGATGCGTCACCTCTAAATAGACGGCGATGATTTTGCCGATCTCTTCCAGGAAATGCCGATCGGCCTCCGTATAAACGGCCGTCGCCGAATTGTTCTCCAGATAGATGGCGCCGAGCATGGTGTCATCCACTTTGATGGGAGCAACCAGCGCACATCCCAACCGCATGTGAATGCTCTTCTCTTTCCACAACTCGGGATCGGCCGACGCATCGGCCAGCAGGAGCGATTGTCCCGACGCGAATACTTTTTTCAACAACGTTCGACTCAATGTGTGCTCGGCGGCATCGAGCGCGCGCGTCTTGAAATTGCGAATGGAGACGACTTCCGCTTCTCCAGGCTGCTCCCCCAACAGGACGACGGCCGCCCGTTCTGAGGCCGTCTCTTCGATGAGATCATCAACCAGGGAATTGAGGAATTCTTCAGCGGTGGCGGCACGAAAATAGAGTTCGGCCAGCCGTTTGGCCAGGCGACCCACCCGGGCGTCCTGCAACATCGGGATCATCGTTTCGACGGCGCGCCGAATCTCCTCCAGTCCACGATGGCGAATGAGAGAGATGTTTTGCTCGGCGGCCAGAGTCCATTCGCTCGCCTCGTCTTCGGATGCCGCCTTCGGCACTTCGGTCATTCTCTGTTGGAGTGCATCAAGACTCGTTTCGATCTGCTGAAGACTCTTCTGGATGAGCTCCAGAGCCGTCTTTTTTCCTTTCCTCATGCCCATTCCTCAAACTCAGGCTCTCCACTATGTAGCTTACCAGTCCCCCCAGAGAGAATCAAGCGAAGCATCCGCTGCCACTCGGGTCACTCCGCCGGTTACTGAGAGCAGCCAGACCCAGAGAGGCACGAGAACCCGAGGGTTGAGATCGGGCAGGTCATTCAGGCGGATCATGGGCTCACCGTGGGCAACAAATGGTGCTCGACGAAACTGAAATGGCGATCCTTCCCCACGATGATATGATCGAGCACACGAATGTCCATGGTGCGCGCCGCCTCGACCAACGTCCGCGTCAGTCGCCGGTCATCTTCGGAGGGCTCGGGATGACCGCTGGGATGATTGTGGACCAGGATGAGTCCCGCAGCGTGATGGGCTAAAGCCGCCTCGATGATCCGCCGGGGATACACGACGGCGTGATCAACGGTCCCCTCGTGCACGATTTGGTGATCGATGACTTCGTTCTTGACGTTGACATAAATGATCATGAACGCTTCATGGGGCAGGCCGGACAGTTTAGCGCGCGCAAAATCGATCACCGCTCGGGGCGACGAGAGCGCGTCACTCCGCTTCATTCGTTCGGCCATGTACTCGGCGCAGAGTTCCCTGACCAGTCGAATGAGCGTCGCCGAGATGGGGCCAAGGCCGGGAATTCCCTCGATCTCCTTCTGGCCGGCATCGAGAACGCCGGAGAGGCTCCCGAAGCGAGCGATCAGATCTTTGGCCAACGGCTTGACGTCCTTACGCGGGAGCGCATAGCTGAGGAGCAATTCCAGCAACTCGTAATCGTGGAGCGCCCCCGCTCCGGCTCTCTGAAAGCGTTGCCGCAACCGTTCCCGGTGGCCGAGATAGTGTGGCTTGTCACGCGCTCCCGTCATCATTCATGCCCACCAAGACGCAGACGCCCTCCTCCCTCGCTGTAGCGGGCGACGCCTGCCCCTATCTCTTAACCCATTTGCGCACGGAAGTCAAGGACGAGACATCTCACCGCCTCAAGCGGCGAAGCCGGACGCGCTCAAATCATCGCCTCTTTTTCTCCTCCCCATCTTGCCAACCTGTCAATTTAATGATAAAAGTTATTCTTAGCCTCCAGTCGAATCCATTCAAGAGCGTCGGAGATTGAACCCACGCTCTGGTGAATTATTATTGGCGCCGTGGGAGGTAGGCCATGGGAATGAGTGGTGTGTGTTCACATGGCAATGCGCCCTCGGATGACCGAGCGACCCTGTACGGCGTCCACTGTCTCAGCATCCGACCCCGACTACTGGTGCCTGTGGATCAGGGGATCGCTGATGGGAGCGACGAAATGCTCGGATCTCTGTTCGGGAAAAGGATGGCAAACAGCATAAAAGAACAATGAAAGACGCGTTGGCCGTTCACTTGATCAATCTATTCCAGCTCGTGATGGAGACGCTCCGCCGGGGAGGTCCGGAGTTCAAGGCCGCGGTGTCGCGTAATCCCAAGGGACATCTGTCGCGCCGCTTCGATCTGGCTGTGGAGAGTGCGGTGATCTCTTATCTGGAGAAAACGCTCGACATTCCCGTGATCCTCCTTTCCGAAGAGGGTGGTGAACGTCACATCGGTCGCGGACTACCGCGCTATCGGATCATCCTCGATCCCGTCGATGGATCGGAGAACTTCGCGCGGGACATTCCCCTGGCAGGTGTGGCGGTGGCCGTTGTGCCCGCCGATTGTCCCCTGTCCATCGACAACGTGGAATACGCCCTGATTGGCGATATTTGGCGTGGGGAAGCCATCCTGGCGAGAAAAGGACGAGGGGCCACCGTTGGAGGGACCACGCTCCATACCAGTCGGGTGACGGCCATTGAGCGAGCCCTGATCAGTTGCGAACTGAACCATTCTCTCGTGCCTCCACCGCTCTCCTTCCTGTTCCAGAAGGCCGCTGGCGTTCGCTGTTTCGGATGTGCCACGGCAGCCCTGCGCATGGTCGCCACGGGCGCCGTCGAAGCCCATCTCGATCTCAGGGGGCGACTCACGGCTGAAAACTTCCTCGCCCCGGCCCGGTTGATCCTGGAAGCCGGCGGCGTCATCACCGATGAGACGGGGCGTGCGTTGCCCGAGATCCTCGATCTGCAGACGGGATATACCCTGGTGGCCTCAGCCAATCGGAAACTGCATGACACCATCATTGAGTTTCTGTCGCTCACCGATCACGTTCATCAGGAGGTCGACGATGAACAGAGACACACACTCGGTCAAGGTCGTCATCCTGGCCGCTGGTGATGGAACGCGGTTGAGGAATGGGCGTCGGGATCTCATCAAACCGATGGTGACACTCTATGGGCTGAGTCTCATCGAGCGGGTCATTCTGGCGGCCAAGGAAGCCGGATTCCAGCAGTTCGTCGTTGTGGTTGGCTTCAAGAAGGACGTCCTTCTCCCTCACCTCTCTCAACTGGCCGTGAAACATGGCGTGACGATCGAGACGGTGGAGAATCCCGATTGGGAAAAAGGTAATGGGACGTCGGTCTTCGCCTGTCGTCACCACGTCGACGGCGGGTTCTATCTCCTCATGTGCGATCACCTGTTCGATCCGGCCATTCTCAAGGACTTGGTCCATGCTCATCAAAATGGAGACGACCCGGTGCTCGCCGTAGATCGCCGAATCGACCGGATTTTTGATCTGGAGGATGCCACCAAGGTCCGCTATCACCAAGGGCGATTGATAGCGATCGGTAAAACGCTCACCTCGTTCAATGGCATCGACACGGGGATCTTCTACTGTACGCCGGTCATTTTCGAGGCCCTGGAACGATCGTTTCGGGATGGGGAGTTCGCCCTCTCGGATGCTGTTCGCCGGCTCGCCGAAGCTGGACGGATGCGAGTGCATGAGATCGGCGATCGCTTCTGGATAGATATCGATACCCCGGCGAGTCTGGAGCACGCCAAGCGGCGGATGTTGGACGAGTTGTACAAGATGGGCGAGGATGGCCTGATCTCCCGGTTCCTGAACCGATCGCTGTCGACGCGCCTCACCGCTCGGCTCTCCTCGACTCCGCTCACGCCGAATATGATCACGCTGTTGAGCTTCTCGTTGGGTTTGTTGGCCGCCTGTCTATTTGCTCGGGGAACGACCCGATGGACGATCCTCGCCGGCCTTCTGGTTCAGCTCTCCTCGCTCATCGACGGATGCGACGGCGAACTGGCTCGGTTGAAGTTCCAGGCAACGCCCTTCGGCGGCTGGTTGGATACAATCCTGGATCGATACGTGGATGTCGCTCTGGTTGCAGGCATCACCTATGGATACTGGTTGCATCACCCCTCGGCGCTCTGCTGGCTGGGAGGCCTGGTGGGCGCTCTGGGCTTCCTCATCACCAGCTATGCGCGGAAAGAGTATCTCCTCAGATATGGCGCGCAGCTTCCCAGAACCTTCTTACAGATGTTGACCCGGCGGGATGTTCGGCTACTGGCCATATCTGTCGGAGCCTGGGCAACCGTTCCTTACTGGACAATGGTGGCCACCGGTTTGTTCGGTCACCTCTGGATGGCAGGGAGTACTCTCTCCATCTATTGGCGCGAGCAGAAGCGCAAGATCGCTCTGACGCCACCAGCACCGGAGGATGCCCTCCTGTCAGAACCTCTCCTCCACCACGGACTCAATCAGATACCGCCGATGAGAGAGAATCCCGTGAGCCAGACGCCTGTTTCCTGATCACCAGGAGGACGTTCTCGTCGAACCAGGTGATATTATTGACATCGGGAAAGTGGCGTCGGAGATTTTGTGTGAACTGGCTCAACGACCGTTCAAACTCTTCCTTGGAATAGAGGTAAAAGGTCGAATAGTGACAGTGCTCGGCTTGCTCGACGAGCCAATCCAAGCTGGAGACCCGGGCGTAGCTGAAGAACTCGACCGATTGTATGCTCAGTCCGGGCGTGGCTTCCACGGCGTCCTCTAGCTGCTCTAACTCGTAGAGCCGCGTCTCCTTTTCGGTGAATAGAGGGAAATATCGCCCCCAAATATTCCTGGCATTCTGACTGCGTAATCGCGTATAGATGAACAGATACCCCTCATCTCTGAGGACCCGCGCGGCTTCGCCGAGAAATTCCCGAAGGGGGAAGTGATGAATGGCATTGAAGGTGAACAGACAATCTAACGACCGATTCTCCAGAGGAAGGTCATCGGCGAACGCGCGCTTGACCTGGAATCGGTCGATGCGGTGTTGGCCGAGGTAGCTGACCAACTCGTCGAGCATGTCTTGATTACAATCGATGCAATAGAGAAAGAGACGTGGGCCGAGGTACTCAAAGAGCTTCACATCGTAGCGGCCATCTCCACAACCGACATCGGCAGCCCGAATGCGGGTGAATTTCCGTAACCGCTTTCGGATGTAGATGATCGGCTCGCTGTCGGTTCTCCGCAAACTGCGATATCGGCGCGCAATCCTGGAGAAATGATAATGAATGCTCTTGGTCATCATTCCCCCCAACTCTCCCTTTTATGAAATCACCCCGAACGCCTCCAGAAAGCCCATCAACGGCTCGGGCTCTACCCCGTTCGACACAAACCGCGGTCACAATACCTCCTCATCATTCATCCGCCATGACCTTGGCCGGGAGGATCGACTCCCTCCAACTCGGCGTCCAGGCGATGGACCCTACTCCCATCCGCCCAAGCGCAAGTTGAGCCCTCCCGGACAGGACCGAGAGGCGTATGTGCCCTCTCGCCTGCCGAGGTGGGGCGATAGCCGGCACAAGGCGCTCCCCGAGTTCCTATATAACTCCAACAGAATGAATCAGTTAGCGGCCTCAGGTGGGTCGGACGGTATTCAGAGGAGGATGAGACGCCATCCTTAGTGGATCTGGAAAAGGTCTTCGGACCAGTCCGGATATTCGCCCCACCAGCTGCGCAGTTGCTCGCGCAGAGCTTTCAACATAGACCGAAACCGCTCAGATGTGACTTCGAGCTTTTCGAAGAAATCGGCCGGAACGTACTCTGTGGTATGGACTTCCGAGTACACCTCGCAGAGCCGCATATCATGATCCACATCATCATCCCGGCAAATGCCGAGGTAGGTGTCTCTGAATACCACGTAGTCGCCCTTCCTGACTGCCGAAGTCGCATTCAACCAGTTCAGTTTGTTGTTTGCCATTTCCTCCCCCGCTATATAGTACGACCATTGGCCAGGTATTGCAAGGGCAGAACTTAGCGCTCGGCGAGGGGCGCTCCCCGAAAGTCAGCCGGCCTTTCTTTTCGGGCATCAAAATAGTATAAAAAGAGCATGAGCAGAGATCCCCGACAGCACCACGATATCAAGATCGGCCTGGCCCTGGGCGGCGGGGGGGCGAAGGGAATCGCTCACATCGGCGTCCTCAAGGTGCTCGAAGAGTACCATATCCCCATCCACTGTATCGCGGGCACCAGCGTGGGCGCGCTCATCGGCGGCGCCTATGCCAGTGGCATGTCGCTCACCGAAATGATTCGCCTGGCCCGGAAGTTGCGGTGGAGCGATCTGGGGAAAATCACTCTCTCCCGCCTGGGACTCCGCGACGGCTCGCGGATGGAGAGTTTCATCCGCCAACATTTCCCCGTCACCACGTTCGAAGAGCTGCGAATCCCCCTGGCCGTGGTGGCGACCGATATTTGCACGGGAACGAAACGAACCATCAAAGAGGGCGATCTGGCGCGAGCCATTCGCGCCAGTTGCGCCATCCCGGGGTATTTCACTCCCGTCATGGAAAAGCCCAACCGCATGCTCGTCGATGGAGGAGTGGTGGAGAGTTTGCCGGTATCGGAACTCGCCCCCATGGGGGCCGATTGCACGATCGCCGTGGACGTATATCCTTTCTCGCCACTGGAGCACCCACCGACCAATCTGTATCAAATTCACATGCAAGCCATGTCCATTATGGGATACGTTTCGGCGAACCATTCCCGCAAGACCGCCGATCTGCTGATCGTCCCGCCGCTGAATCATATCGCCTGGGATGACCTGGAACGCGCCGATGAGATCATGGCTGCGGGCGAGGAGGCCATGCGTCGCGCCATGAAGAAATGTCTCCAGTTATTGAAGAGAAAGCGTCCCGGGCTGTTGACGCGGTGGCGGTCGGCATGGGCCAAGCGCGCAGAGTCCGTCACCGGATAGCAGCAAGGGACGGAGAGACGCCCTCCGCCAGGCCCGCTCACGCCCTCAGAAAGAGGATACTCACTCCATTGCCGTCAACGACGCTCCAACCAGGCGCTCTAATACTCTGAGAGGAGATTTTTCCGGGAGCACCAACACCTCATGAGGAACGATGAACGTCTGCTCCAGGGCAAACTGACCGGAAAGAACGGCATGCGTGACCATGTCTGTGAATACGATCCAGGTTGAACGGGGAGGAAACGCCCATACCTGCTTGGGGCAAGAAGTCTGGTATTCCTCGTGCTCTTTCAAGTAATGGTGCAACCGTAACATGAACGCATCGTACGGTGATCGGCGAACGAGCGGGAGACCCGCTCGCCGCCCCGCCGCCGCGAGACCGTGACGGAGACAGCTCCACACTGAGCGACGCCATGGCGAAGGGAGGGGTAACCCAGGCGTGCCCGCCAGCCGTTCGATGAGGACATCGCAGGTCTCCGAAGTCACCCATAGCCGGGGACGCGTAGGATGGATATTGGTGAACACGCGGAGAATTCGCCCGCCCCCCGTCGGTCGCGTGGGGAAAGCGTCGACGTGCAATAAATCGTTGCGGGACCGAAGACGCAACGGCCTCCCCCGCTCCTCCTGGGGTCGAAAGCTGGCATAATCCAACCGCCATCGAGAAGCATAGGGAGGAAGCAACACGGCCATGAACCGAGTCACGTGTCGCGAGTAGGTCCTCATCAACGCCCGCAATCGCTCCTCTTCCTCACGACTCCGCTTCACCAGGCCCGTGATGCGATCCTGATGCGGGCGATAGGCAATGTTTTTGTGGTATCCGGTACCGGCTTGCTGCTGGGTCAAGAGAAACGCTCGATCTTCCTCCGAAAGCTCGAAGGGAATGTGAGGGAAGAAGAGGATATGTCCTCGCTCCAATTGTCGGCAGTACCACTGCCCAAGATGGAGAGCGGGTTGAGAAGCGGCTCTGGTGAAGTCGAAATCCTGAATGGTGATGAGCGCCATGGCCAGCGGAGAGATTTTAGAGGACCGGAGAAAGAAGCGTCAAGTAACCTCCTCTCCATCCTCGCCCGCCGTCGGCGCACCGCGCAGGCCCATCCTCCCTCGAAAATCACCGCAAAGGCGCAGAGAACGCAAAGATCCTCCAAGAGACTTTTTTCATTCCTTCGGTGTGGCTCGGGCGCGCCATGGGCGACTTCTTCGAAAATAGACGACGGACGACCGATGACCGACGGGCTCTTTTCATCCCCTCGATGTGGCTCGACTGCGCCATGGCGACTTCTTCAATAATGGTGGCGCAGGCCGGCAGCTTGTGCTACGCGTTTTCATTCCCTCCGTGATCACCGGGAACGGAGAGCGCCATATCGTCGCAAGATTTCCAGCGTGCGTTCAAGCGGCAGAGCCTTCACGACATGACCATCGCGGCCTCGCATGGTCGTCGCCCGGAATAGCGAATTGTAAATCGCTTCCTCGGTGGCCTCGACGACGGCTTCAAACAGGGGCGACATCGCCTGATTGTCTAATGTCTTCATGGTCCGCTCGCGCTGGCCGGGACGGATGCGATTCTCCGGAGCCGTGCTGAAGGCGATCACGTAATCGCCGCTGCCATTGGTCGATGGTGATCCGGTGCGCGCCAGCCCCAACATCGCACGTTTGGCCAGCCGATACAGGTTACGATGATCGAGTGGAGCATCGGTGGCCACGACGATGATGATCGAACCATCGGCAGAGTGCTCCTCGACCGCTTCCTTGAGATAATACTGCCCCAGTTCCCGACCGACCGGCGCGCCGTTAATGGTGAGCACGCCGCCGAAGTTCGTCTGGACGAGGACGCCCACGGTATATCCCCCCAACGACGCGGGCAGTCGACGCGACGACGTGCCGATGCCTCCTTGAAACCGAACGCGCGCGTCCCCGTCCCCGCACCCACAGCGCCCTCTTCCACCGGGCCCCCGCTGGCCTTACGCAGCGCGGCAAAGACGTCCTCGCGGCTCACATGTCGCCCGCGAATATCGTTGAGATAGCCGTCATTGGTCTCCGCCACCACCGGATTGATCGACCGCACATTTTCATTGCCCGGGAGGTTGAGCATATACTCGATGAGGGCATCGGCCACTTTGGGGACGTTGAGCGTGTTGGTCAACAGGATGGGCGTCTCCAACTCGCCGAGTTCGTTGACCTGGGTCGATCCCATCAGCTTGCCAAAACCATTGCCCACGTAAATCGCCGCCGGCACTTTCTCCTGATAAAGGTTGCCTCCATGAGGAAGGATGGCCGTCACCCCGGTGCGAACATTCTCGCCCCGGATGAGCGTCTGATGGCCAACGCGCACACCATCGACGTCGGTGATGGCATTGAGCGGCCCCGGCGGCAAGATGCCCGGCGCGACGCCGACATCGCGAGCGCGCGGGCGATGATTCCCCCCGGATTGGGCCATGGATAAAGACACGAGCATGAATGCCGAGAGTGAAACCGAGATCCATGAAAGCCAGCTCATCGCGCCGTCGTCCCCCTTTCAAAGACTCGAGCGATATCCCGGATATTATTCGTGATGGGACAGGGAGGTAAACTCCGCAAGAATACGCGCCCATAGGCCTTGGTGCGCAACCGCGGATCGAGAACCGACAGCACGCCGACATCGTCTTTGCTGCGAATGAGCCGCCCCAATCCTTGCTTGAGCATGAGCACCGCTTGCGGCACCGAATATTCGTAGAAAGCATCCCCTCCCTGTTCTTCGATGTACCGCTGGCGCGCAGAGATGACCGGATCGGTGGGAACGGCGAACGGGAGTCGATCGATGATGACGCAGCTCAAGGCCTCGCCCTGAACATCCACTCCCTGCCAGAAGCTGCTCGTGGCGAACAGGACGGCGTGAGGCGTTCGCTTGAATGTCTCCAGTAGTCCACTCTTGGAACCCTGCCCTTGTACGAAGCAAGGGAACGGGACCTTCTCGGAGACGCGCTCATAGGCGGCATTCATCTGATGGATGGAGGTGAACAATACGAAAGCCCGCCCCGCCGTGATGTGCAAGATGTTCACGATTTCTTCTACCGCGCGATCCAGGAAAGCCGGGTGCCGCGGATCGGGCATGTGCGGCGGCAAGTAGAGCACCGCCTGCCGTTGGAAATCGAAATGCGATGGAACGATCAGTTCGCGCGCCTCTCGGATGCCCAGTCGCGATCGAATGAACTGAAACGATTGATCGCTGGCCAACGTGGCCGACGTTAAGATCACCGTGGGCAGGCGATCGAACAGATATTCGGCCAAGATCTCCGAGACATCAATCGGCGTGGCCCGTAAAAAGACGTGGCGATGCCGCCGCTCATACCAATAGACGTAGCCCGGATGGGAACAACTCATGATGAATTCCAGATCTCTGCGGATCTCGCCCGTCCGTCGAACCAGATGCACGATCTCCTGAGGGGGATCTTTGATAGAGGCCAGCGTCGTCTCCAGCAACCCGAGCGTATTCAGGAGTTCCAGCAAGTGCTTTCCTGCCAGAGTCACCTCCGACTCGGCGGTCTCGTCGGGTTGAAGCAGGTTGACGCTCTCATCTCGCTCGGCCCGCCGGCCTCGAATGAAGCTGGAATCGAGAACGCACCGCGTCTCTCCATTGAAGGATGACGTCGTCCCCTCTCTCTGCGGCGAGGCACTTTCGGCGGTCATGAAATGCATCCAGAATCGATCGGCCCGTTGCCTGAGCCGGGCGCATATCCTGATGACGTCATTGGCCTTGTCCGCGTCGGTGATCATGGCGCGTTGGACATCGGCGATGAGATCGTTGATGCGATAGCTACTCACCTGATGGCCGAAGTACTCCGAGGCGATATCCTCCAACAGATGCGCTTCGTCGAAAATGACGATGGCATAATCGGGAATGACAGCACCATAATCGTTCCCTCGGAGCACCAGGTCGGCGAAGAAGAGATGGTGATTGACGATGACGATGTCCGATTCCTCGGCCCGCTGGCGCATGCGGGTGATGAAGCACTCGTCATAGTCGGCACATTCCCTCCCCAGGCAAATCTCCGACCGGGCGTCAATATGCGACCAGAAGGACAAATGTTCGGGCAGATCGGTCAACTCGGCGCGATCGCCGGTCTCGCTCTGGAAGGCCCAGCGACGCACGGTTTCGAAGTAATCGACGTCTTCCAACTTCTCCAGGACGGGGGCTTGAGCATGTTTCTTGAGGCGGTAGAGACAGACGTAATTTGACCGTCCCTTCATATAGGTCACGCGCAACTTCCGTCCGACCGCCCGTTCCAGGAAGGGGATGTCTTTGTAATAAAGCTGCTCCTGAAGATTCTTGGTTCCCGTCGAGATGATCACTCGCTCGCCGGCATCGAGAGCGGGAACCAGATAGGCCAGCGTCTTGCCCGTCCCCGTCCCCGCTTCCACACACAGATGTCCGCCTTCGCGAATCGCCTCTCGTACGGCTTCGGCCATCTCGATCTGTCCCGGCCGATACTCATAGTGAGGATGATGCTGGGCAATGGGACCGTCCGGCCCAAAGATGTGGCGCATCTCGGACATCATGTCGCTAGGATTATAACTCACACGGCGAGCGACTCTCCAGGTGAATCTCGCAACGCCATCCGGCCCTTTATGAATGTCGCGTTCGGTCGCCTCCTCGACTCTTTCTCCCTGCTAACGCACAGCCCGCTCAACGCCTCCTGCGCGATTCTGCCTTTCGCCGCGTCCATCGGTGGCGATTGAAAAAATGGCACGTGGATGGAGACAGAAGCGGTGGGATCACCAGAGATCGTCCCTGGGGGGAATTTGTGCGATCCCACCGTTTGCCATGAAAATCTGCAGGCCAGTCCTCACCTTTGGCCGTGGACATCCACGGGCACAGCGGGACTGTCGCCGATGGCGAGACTCCCAGCGAGGTCACCGGAACGACGACCGGGAGATGGGACAGAGTTTCAGTCACCGTCACGGCCTGCACCCCGACGCCGAATGGGGCGATGAGCCAATGACCGTGCTCCCCTCGCTCACATGTATTGCTGGTAAGCTTGTCGACAACGATCCAGCACGGCCGGGGAGAAGGTCACCCGATAGTTGTACTTGGCCACATATTCGGGAACGCGCACGACGGTCGCCCCAATGAGCTCCAGCGCCCAGGGTGCCAGATCGGCAGGAATTCCCTGGCGCTCCAGCGCACGTACCAGCCGGGCAATGGGCATCTCCGAGCAGATGCGCCGTTTGCGCGCCAGGTATTCCCCGATGGCCAGTTCGGTCCGCCGTCGCACCTCCGATTCGTCCAGGCCGGCCGTCTCCAGCGCTTCGACGAAGGCCAGATCCAGTTGCTCGGGTTTATTCACCATGGACTTTATTATATCATGAATCGCCATCATGGAGAGCGCCGGGCGATGGGCATTTCTCATTTCCCTCGCCCGCTCCCAGTCGGTATAATTGAACGCAGGCTATGGGCAAGCGCATTTATCGCGATCCGGTGCATAACATCATCTCGCTTGATCAGGACAGCGAACCGGATCGGCTTCTCATCGCGCTGATTGACGCGCCGGAATTCCAACGCCTGCGGCGGATCAAACAACTGGGACTGGCGCTCTACACCTACCAGGGCGCCGAACACAGTCGCTTCGTGCACAGCCTGGGCGTCATGCATCTGATGAATCGCGTGCTCACGCTGCTTGGCGAACATCATCCCATCGATGAGGGTGTGAGACTCGTCGCTCTCTGCGCCGCGCTCCTTCACGATGTCGGTCACGGTCCCTTCTCTCACGTGGTCGAGACGCTACTCGGCTTTCACCACGAAGAGTGGACCGTGCGGCTCATCTCCGATCCGCGAACGCAGATTCACCAGCTGCTCAGCCACACCGATCGCGAACTGCCCGAGAAGATCATTGCCGTCCTTGAGCATCGCTACCGGCCGCGATTCGTCGCCCAGCTGGTGTCCAGTCAACTGGACGTCGATCGCTTCGACTACCTCTTGCGCGACAGCTTAATGACCGGAGCCAAGTATGGGTTCTTCGATCTGGAATGGGTGCTCCATGCGCTGGAACTGGATCCCAGAGAAGATCGCCTCTACGTGTCGGCCAAAGGTCTCTACGCCGTGGAGGAATATCTGCAGGCGCGCTATTACATGTTTCGGCAGGTCTACTTCCACCGCGCGCTCCGCACCGCCGAGGTCTTGCTCAAAGCCATCTTCCGGCGCGCCATCGAGTTAAACGCCGCGGGTCAATTGCGATTCAATCTCTCCGATTCTCCGATGGGAAAGCTGCTTCAGCAGAAGACGCTCACTACCGAGGAGTATGTGGAATTGGACGATCATGACCTGATGTTCTTCATCAAACAATGGGCCCATGAGCGAGATCCCATCCTCCGCGACCTGGCGCATCGATTTCTGGAGCGACGAATCCTTAAGTCCATCGACTTCACCCTCACCGGTGCGCTCAAAGACGAGTTCATCGATCGCGCCCGTCGCATCGTCGCCCGGGCCGGCTTCGATCCCGATTACTATTTGAGCGAGGATCGAGCTTCGGACACTCCCTACCGGCCCTACACGCCGGAGCAGGCTCATCCCGAGTCGTGCATCTATATCGCCGAGAACGGAGGCCAACTTCAGGAGATCACTCGCGTCTCGGCAGTGGTGGCCGGCATGCGTCCATTTCACTTGAACCGATTGTGCTTCCCCGAGGAAGTCTTCGAGGAGATCTCCACGCTCGCCGAGGAAGCGCCATTTGTGGAGGGCTCGCCGTCATGAAACGCCATGTGCTCACCGAGAGCGATGTCCGCCAGGTGGCCGAAGGGAGCCGCCTCACCGTTCCGCCGGGAACGATCATCACGCCGGCGGCGCGTGATGCGGCGGCCGCTCGGAGAATCGAGATTTGCCGTCAATCTGAGGACCTCGCCCGCTCGGTAGCCATTGGCGCCGATCACGCCGGTTACGAGATGAAAGAACGCCTGAAGGAGCTCCTCACCCAATTGGGTTTCAGCTTTTACGACTTCGGCACGCATGATCCTCGGCCGGTCGATTATCCCGATGTCGCCGTGAAGGTGGCCGAGGCCGTCTCCCAGGGGCGCTTCTCTCGCGGCATCATCATCGATGGCGCGGGCATCGGTTCATGTATCGCCGCCAATAAAGTCCCCGGCGTGCGCGCCGCCTCATGCACCGACGTGGCCACGGCCCGCAATAGTCGCGAGCACAATGATGCCAATGTGCTCACATTGGGCGCACGACTGATCACACCAGAGACGATGCGCGAAATCGTCCAGGTCTGGTTGAGCACCGAGGTGGGCGCCGAGCGCCATCGGCGTCGAGTCGAGAAGATCATGGCTATCGAGAGGAAGTACCTGGCGCACTGACGAACTCGACCGGTGATGAGAGGAATCCCCTATCACCGTTGACCGAGCGGATCGCATGGACAACAAAGCGGAATCTCCCGACGCCACCAACTTCACCGATATTCCCGCCCTCACCAATGCCAAATCCTCCACCGATCCGGCCATCGAGATTGGCGAAGTCCTCGCCCCTTCATCTCCATTGGGCGATCGCACCGTAGCCGTGCCCTCAGCGGCACCGGAAGCGGCCACCCGGCAGGTAGCGCGCTCAGCGGGAATCGTTGGACTGGCCGTGACGGGCAGCCGCGTCCTCGGCTTGATTCGCGAGCAGGTATTCGCTTACTTCTTCGGCGCCAGCCGCGAGTATGATGCCTTCCTCACCGCCTTCCGCATTCCCAATCTGCTCAGAGACCTGTTCGCCGAAGGCGCATTGAGCGCCGCTTTCGTCACCACGTTCTCGCAGTATTTGACGGCCAAAAGCGAGAAGGAGGCCTGGCGGCTGGCCAATCTCGTCCTCAACGGATTGGGCCTCGTGCTCATCGTCATCACGGCGTTGGGCATCCTGTTTGCTCCGGCCATCGTCGACCTCATCGCTCCCGGTTTCCATCAATTCCCGGGCAAGACGGAACTGACCATCGAACTGACCCGCATCATGTTCCCGTTCATCATCCTGGTGGCCATGGCCGCCGTGGCCATGGGGATTCTGAATGCTCGCGATCGATTCGGCGTACCCGCCTCGGCGTCCTCGTTCTTAAATCTGGGCTCCATCGTCGGTGGCCTGGCTTTCGCTTACCTGATCGATCCTCAATTCGGTCCGCGGGCCATCGTCGGCATGGCCATTGGTACGGTGATTGGAGGGGCACTGCAATGCCTCATTCAAATCCCTTCCCTCTACGGCGTGGGATTCCGTTATCGTCCCCTGCTCAGCTTCACTGATGCCGGCGTTCGTAAGGTCATGCGTTTGATGGGGCCGGCCGTCATCGGGGCCGCCGCCGTGCAAGTCAACGTGTTCGTCAACAATTATTTCGCTTCCTATCTCCAGAATGGGGCCATCTCCTGGCTCAATTACGCCTTTCGGCTGATGCAGTTTCCCATCGGCGTGTTCGGCGTCGCCATCAGTATGGCGACGTTGCCCAGCATTTCCCGCGCTGCCACCCGAAGCGACATGAACCAGTTTCGTCACACGCTGGCCTCTTCGCTGGGACTGGTCTTTTTCCTCTGCGTGCCTTCGGCTTGTGGATTGATCGTTCTCGCCCGACCCATCATCCGCTTGATCTACGAGCGCGGTGATTTTTCGACATGGGACACGCAACAAACGGCGGCGGCGCTGGCCTTCTACGCTCTGGGGCTGGCCGGGTATGCGGCGATCAAGGTTCTGGCGCCCGCCTTCTATGCCCTCGATGATGCGCGCACGCCCATGGTGATCAGCCTCATCTCCATTGGCACCAATTTCGCCTTGAACTGGCTGCTCGTCCGACACTATGGGTTCGGTCATCGCGGGCTGGCGCTGTCGACGTCCTGTGTGGCGACGCTCAACTTCGCCGCCCTGTTTCTGCTCATGCGCCGCAAGATGGGCTCCATCGAAGGACGACGCATTGGGCAGTCTCTCATGAAGATCGGCCTGGCCGCGGCCATCATGTCGGCCGCTTGTTGGTGGAGTTTGGGCGTGTTGGCGACGCGATGGGGAGGGTCGGGATTCGTCTCTGCTGGAGTCACGGCACTGGTTCCCATCGCCGTCGGAGCGATGGTCTTCCTCCTCAGTTGTAAGCTCCTCAACGTGAATGAATTAGAAACAATCACCGAGGCCATTCGAGAGCGACTGCGGCATTGACCGTCTCCCCGAGGAGGGTCACCTTCTCCGTCCATGACATCGAGCCAGGGGAGGGCCACAGCCGCCATCGGGCCTACGTTGCGGGCAGAGACTCCGGCCGCTCCTCCCCGCCCAGCAAGGCCCCGATGGGCCCGGACGGTTGACGAAACGGGCCCCCGCTGGCTACCATGAAAATCATCCTCGCCACGGAGCGGGGAGAGCACGTGGAGAGAGGTGTCAGGTGAGGGTGGTGACATGGGGCTGCGAAATGGTGAACTCCGTAAGCTGTTTGAAGAAGCGTTTCGAGAAATCGGGAAGCGGCAGCGAGCGCCCGAGATCGAAGTCGGGTTTCATCCGTTTGCCGGCCTCAACAATTACATAAGGGTCAGAAACAGGAAGGTTCACGTCAAGCTCTCGGACATCCTCCAGGATGCGCCGCGTTCGGTTCATCGGGCGTTGGCTTACATTCTGGTGGCCAAGCTGTTCCACAAAAAGCCCGCCGAAGAATTCACCGAGCGGTATCGAACCTATACGAATTCTCCGCTCATCTTGCGCGCCATTGAGCGCGCCCAACGTCGGCGAGGGCACAAACGGATCATCGGCCCTCGAGGCCGGACGCGCGATCTGGAGAAGGCATTCAACAAGCTCAATCGCGCTTACTTCAACGGCGAGCTGAAGATGCCTCAACTCACCTGGAGCGTGCGACGAACCCGTCGCGTCCTCGGGCACACCGATCGGGTGCACAACACGCTGGTCATCAGTCGGACGTTGGATGATCCTCGCGTGCCCGAATTCTTCTTCGAATACATCCTCTATCACGAGATGCTCCATCTGAAATATCCCCCGCGGCGCATCAGAGGCCGTTACTACTACCATACGCCCGAATTCCAGCGCGCCGAGCAGCGATTCAAATACTTCGACCAGGCCCAACAGTGGCTGGAGAAGTTCGTCACCCGCCGGTGATCCGGTCGAAGACGGAGACCGATCGGTGGTCTGCGGCAACTCCGGACCCGTGGGGTTAACATACACGTTTTCAGAGCGTTACCAACGAAAAAAAATTTTGACAGATGACGCCTGATCTGGTAAATTTTTTGGTTGCGGTCGCAGACAAGCTATAGGAGTCTGAAGAGTTGACCAAGATCACCTCCCTCGAACAGGCAGTTCAAACTTACGGCGTCGAACATTGGGGGGCAGGATACTTTGGGATCAACAAGCAGGGGCATCTCATCGTCCGAGCCAGCAAGGATGACTCCCGCGTGGCCGACGTCAAGGAAATCATCGACCACCTCGTCGGCGAGAACAAAGTGAAGCTGCCCATTCTCCTTCGTTTCCCCCAACTCATTGCCAGCCAGGTGAGAGCGCTCAGAGAGGCCTTCGTCCAGGCCAGTCGCGAATTCGGTTATTCGGCACCCCATCTGGCCGTCTACCCGATGAAAGTGAACCAACGGCGGGAGGTGGTCGAGGCCTTCCTCCAGGAAGGGAGAAAGTACGGCTATGGATTGGAAGTGGGCAGTAAAGCCGAACTGTATGCGGCGCTGGCTTTGGATCAGCCACCGGAGTCGTTGTTGGTGTGCAACGGATTCAAAGACGAAGCCTATATCAACCTGGCGTTGCTCGGCGCGGCGATGGGCAAGAACGCCGTCGTCGTGCTGGAGAAGCTCAACGAGCTGAATATGTTCCTGCGCCTCTCGGCGGATGCCACCCGGAAACCCATGCTCGGCGCGCGATTCCGACTCTATTCCCGGGGCAGTGGTCGGTGGGAAAAGTCCGGCGGCGAGACGGCCAAGTTTGGATTGACGACCACCGAGTTGCTCGAAGTCATTCGTCAGCTCAGAGAGCATCACCGGCTGAACGAGCTGAAGCTGCTGCACTGCCACATCGGTTCTCAGGTCACCGACATCAAGCGCCTCAAAAACGCCATCAAGGAGGCGGCTCGGGTCTACGCCAAAGTGCGCAAGATGGGCGTCGACATCGAGTATCTGGATGTCGGAGGCGGCATGGCCGTCGATTATGATGGCAGCAAGACATCCTATGAAGCCAGCGCCAACTACACCATGCAGGAGTTCGCCAACGATGTCATTTACATCGTCGCCAGTATCTGTCAGGATGAGCACGTCCCCGAGCCCACCATTATCACCGAATCCGGGCGCATCTTGACGGCGTACCACGCCATGTTGATCATCAACGTGCAGGACGAAATCGAGACGGTCATCGATGAGATCGCCCGCACCGATGTCGACGAAGATGATCCCCAAGCCGTCGTCGAGTTGCGCGACATCCGCGATACGATCAACGTCAAGAACTATCGCGAGTACTACCACGATGCGCTGGAACAGAAGGACGAATTGTTCACTCTGTTCAATCTGGGTTACATTGACCTGGAAGATCGGGCCAAAGGGGAAGTGTTGTTCTGGCAGATCCTGGAGAAGGTGGAGCGATTCGCTCGTACGAGCAAATTTCCCTCCGAAGAATTCAACGATTTGAAGAAGCTCCTGGCCAGCAAATATCTCTGTAACTTCTCGGTCTTCCGGTCGGTCCCGGATGCCTGGGCGCTGGAATACCTGTTCCCCATCATGCCCATTCATCGGCTCAATGAGCCGGCCACCGAATTTGCCACCCTGGTGGATCTGACCTGCGATTCTGACGGCATCATCGACCAGTTCGTCGATTTGCGCGAGGTCAAAGAAGTCCTGGAAGTGCATCCGTATGACCGACAACCCTATTATCTGGCCATCCTGCTCATCGGTGCGTATCAAGAAGCGATGGGGAGTTTTCACAATCTGTTTGGCACGGTGAACGAAGCCGATATCATCATCGATGAGGAGGGCCGATTCCACGTCCAGAAACTGATCGCCGGCCATCAGATTGGGACCATTCTCGATCTCGTCCGATACGACCGGCAAACGCTCCTGGACGGTTTCCGTCGTAATGTGATGAACGCCGTTCAGTGGTCTCACATCACCGAAGAGCAGGCCGGTCAGCTTCTGGAGTCTTATCAGCGGTTGTTTCACAACTACACCTATCTGGAATAACGGTATGATGGTGATCAGAAAAACGAAAAGCACTAAATTCCTCACCACCCCAACCCGTCCCATACAGATCGACCGCGACCGGAGCGTATCCGGATTGTTGGATAAGATGGAGGGCATCTCCTTCCAGGGGCGCAATCTGGCCACCGCCCGGAACATCTGGAAACGGATGCTGAACGAAGGGGCGCTGATCATGATGGGGCTGTCCGGATATCTGGTCCCGGCGGGGATGCGGCGTCTCGTCGTCTATTTGATCAAGAACCGGTTCATCGACGTCTTGGCGACGACGGGGACGAACCTGTTCCACGATCTTCATGAGGCGCTCGGACGCTCCCACTACATGGGAGATCCTCACATGAACGATCTCCAACTGCGCGAGGCGCTGGTCGATCGCATCTACGATACATTGGGCAGCGATATCGAGTTCCGCGAAGCCTACGAATGGATCGGTAACTTCGTCGCCCAACTGGATCTCTCGCGCTCCTACTCGACGCGCGAATTCCTCTACCTCCTTGGTCGAGAGCTGGCCGAAATCGCCTCCGAGGATGGCATCCTCACCTCCGCCTATAAGGCGAAAGTGCCCATCTACTGCCCGGCGTTGGTCGACTCGCCCATCGGCACGGGATTGGCGGTCAGCCGCGTCGAGCGCAAGCACGAGATCCAATTCGACGTCGTGCAGGATGTCAACGAGATCTCGCAACTGGTCGCCCAATCGCCCAAGACGGGTCTCATCTGCTTCGGCGGCGGGCCGCCCAAGCACTTCTTGCAACAAGCTTACACGACGGCCGCCATTCTCAAGATCGCCGCCAAAGGCTATCAATACGCCATTCAGGTGGTCACCGAACCACCATTTTATGGCTCATCGGCAGAAGACACGCTGGAGGAATCGCAAAGCTGGGGAAAAGTGGCGCCCAACGCCCAGAAGGTCACCGTCTATTGCGATGCGACCATTGCTATGCCCATCCTGGTCACGGCACTGGCCCAAAGCGCGGCCAAGGAAGCCAAGACCCGCCGACGTCCAACGTTCAACCTCACGCGAGAACTGAAGATGACCTACTAGTGAAGCAGGCGGAGGCGTGGCCGATTGAGGGAGGGTCAGGTGGTTACATTTGGCGGCCTCGATGAACCATTCTCGCGCTTTGACTCGGCGCGTATTCTCATTTGGCCCATTCCCTATGAGGCCACGACGACGTATGGTCGAGGGACCATCGATGGCCCTCGAGCCATTCTGGAAGCCTCCTGCCATATGGAACTCTATGACGAAGAGATCGGAGGCGAGGTCTATCGACTGGGTATCCACACGCTCCCTCCCACTCAATTGACCGGCCCGCCCGAGCAGGCCATGCACCAATTGTACGCCCGGGCGCGAGAACTTCTCGAAGAGAAGAAATTCATCTGCGCCCTGGGCGGCGAACACGCCATCACCCCTCCGATTGTCCGGGCGACGGCCGAAGTCTATCCTCGATTGAGCGTGCTGCAGATTGACGCTCACTGTGACCTCCGGCCTCAGTATGACGGAACGCCTTACAGCCATGCCTGCGTGGCTGCCCGGCTGGTGGACATTTGCCCCGTCGTTCAGGTCGGCGTTCGATCGCTCTCGGTGGAGGAAGCACGAGCTCTGGCCGATCTCCCCGTCAAGGTATTCTATGCTCATCACATCGTCGGGCGAACCGATTGGATCGACGCGGCGATCGAGAGTCTCTCAGAAAACGTGTATCTGACCATTGACGTCGATGGTCTCGATCCCAGCCTCATCCCGGCGACCGGCACCCCCGAACCCGGCGGGCTCTCCTGGTACGAGACGCTGACCCTCCTGCGGCGACTGGCCGAGCACCGTCATGTCGTGGGCATGGATGTGAGCGAACTCTCTCCCATCCCCCATCTTCACGCGCCCGACTTCGCCGTCGCCAAACTCATCTATAAGACGCTCGGCTACGTTTTTCGCCGCACCCTCCTTGAGGGATAGAACAGGGCTAGGCCGGCAATTGCCCCCCCGCCCCCCAATCGCCGATTTCGGCACCAATGGCCCGGATCTCTCTGCCCGGCAATCCTCGTCATGATCTGCGAGCCAACCTCCAAATTTTCAAGATATTAAACATCCTTCATGTATTACTTGAAATTTTTTGTTGCCCGAGGTCTCCTTTTTTGATACTATTGAAGAGAACTTCACATGCTGGAGCTGATGCGATATGAAATGCCCAAAATGCGGATTCGTTGAGCTAGCCGAGGAAAGCACGTGCAGATACTGTGGAAGCCCGTTAGAACGCTCGATCCTCATTCCCTTCCCGAAGACCAAAGAGAACGCCACTGCTGCTGAGACGACCGAGTCACAGACCGATTGGCGGGCAGAGCTGCGCGAGCGCATCAGAGAGATTCAAGCGCGTCGTAAGCTCAATTCTCCCAAGGAGAAAGAGGCGCTGTCTGAGAAGAACAAGCCAACGCCGGAGGTGGAGTTGCCCAGAGCGTCAAATGAGATTCTGGAAGCCGCGCTGAATCGCATCCGGCGCGGTGGTCATGCCGAGGCGGTGAATGCACCCTCGGCGTCTCCGGCCATGGAGGAAGAGGCCGAGCACCGTCCCCTCCCCTCCGAGCAGCTGAAACCCGGTGAAGGACCCTCGCTGGTGACTGGCCGTGTGCGGCCGGAGATGGACAATGCCCGCGGCGCCGTCCACCGGCCGAGTCCGCCCAGCGATCAGGCAGCGCGTTCGATGCCACCAGTGCGACAGTCGTCAGATGCCAGGAAAGTCCTCCGGTCGTCGGCAGAGATATCTCCGGCACATTGGTCGACGAGTGCGGTGACCGTTGACGTCGAGGACGTGGAGACGCCACCTCTCCCTTCAGCGGGAGAAGACGAACCGGGGGTGGGCGACTCGCCGCCCGAATCTCACAGCGCGGTGAAGGAGCCATTGGGGTCTCTATTGGTCGATACCAAGGCGACGGAATTCGAACTTCAGACGGCGACTGCCCTTCAGCGCCTGCGATCCGGCATCGTGGACATCCTGGTGCTGCTCTTGGCCAATATCCCTTTTGTCGCTCTCATCGAGCTGAGTCACGGGGACTTCGGGGATATGAAGTTGCAGTCGGTGGTGGGCGGCATCGCGTTGCTTCTGTTCCTGTTTTATGTGACGTTGATGCTGGCGGCCACCGGCCAAACCATTGGCATGATGAGCGCGGGCATTGTCGCCGTCGACGCGCGCACGCGAGACGTTCCCTCTCCCGGTCAGGCATTGCGTCGAGCACTAGGCGCCCTGTTGGCGGCCATCCCCGCCTTTCTCGGATTCGCCTTCCCGGTACTCGATCCGCAAGGCCGTAGCGTTTCGGACATGATTTCGGGGACCGAATTGAAGCGAGCCTTCGACGATAGGCCGAGAGTGCAACTGCCTTGGCTCTACCATCACGGGCGACCTTCTTGAAGTCTGTGACCCATCGCCATGGATGCCTTTACGCTGGCCTTCCTGATCGAGGAGGTGCGCCCATCCCTCTACCCCTCTTTTCTGGAGAGGATCCAGCAGGTGGGGCCTCGCCGGCTCGTCCTCAGATTCCGACGGGCGAAACTGCTCATTTCAATTGACGATCATCATCCAACCTTGTACCTCATTCGGAGTTCGGCCAAGCCGCCGGCGGAGTCGGCTTCGCCATTCGTACTGCTCGCTCAGAAACACCTGGCCGGGGGGCGACTCGAAGAGTTCTCTCAACTCGACGACGATCGCATCGTCCGCTTCCACTTCCGCGTCGGGCGAGAACCGGGATCGGTTCAGCACGCCTCTCTGGTCATCGAACTCATCGATCGTCGGGCCAATGCGTTCCTGCTCGATGCCGAACAACGTATCGTGGAACGATGTGTCGACCGCCGAGGCGACGATCGCCGTCCCGGACAGCTCTATGTGCCTCCCCGGTCCGGGGAGAAGATCGCTCCCCAGGAGGTGTCCAGGGCTCAACTCCAACAATTCATCGACGAGGCAGGCTCGGTAGAGAAAGCGCTCGTCCGACGCGTCAAAGGATTCGGCCCGATGATGGCCAAGGAGGCGGCGGCACGAGCTCAGCAGGAAGATCCCTATTCAGCCTTTCAACGCCTCGTCGCCGAACTCTCCGCTCGTCAACCAACTCCGCACATCTATGCCCCGGTGCCGTTGGATCAGATCCGACCGGGGCGCGTTGACTGGAGGGCGGATCTGCTTCTGTCTCCAATCCGTCTCCGTTGGCCGTCTCAGCGAGGATTGACAGCGACGCCATTTGCGAGTATGGTGGAAGCCGTAGAGACCTATGAACGACTGGTTGAACGGATTCGATCATTCCAGGAGCAGAAGCGCATTCTGCTCGCCGCCCTCGGCCAACGCCGTAAGAAGCTCGAGCGGCGACGGACACAAATAGCAAGAGACATGGAGCAAGCAGAGGATTACGAGCAGTATCGGCGGTTTGGCGAGTTGCTTCTGGCCAATGCGCGACAGGCTGAGCGGCGTCCGACCGGGTTCCGCGTGATCGATTATTACGATCCCGAGCAGCGTCTCATCGACATTCCGGCCGCCCCTCATCTGACGCCCGAGCAGGCGGCGGCCGGCTATTTCCAGCAATATCACAAAAAGAAACGCCGGTGGGAAGCCGCCAAGCAACGAGCCGCTCAGACAGAGCGGGAGTGGATCGAACTCCAAAGACTTTTCCAACGTCTGGAAGCCGCCGATCACCTGGAGACGCTCACTTCCCTCAGAGAAGAGATTCTGGGCGCAGCGCCGACCGAGGCTCCTACCACGCCCAAGGGAAAACGAAGGGGGCAGAAGCTCCCCGGCATATGGCGATATTGGTCATCGGAGCGCCGCGAGATCTGGGTCGGCCGCAGTGCTGAAGCCAACGAACGACTCACCTTCCGGTTGGCTCGACCTCATGATATCTGGCTCCACGCTGCCGACTATCCGGGATCGCATGTGATATTGCGAAAGGCCAAAGGCGAACCGCTCCCCTTCCCCTCGCTCGTGGAAGCAGCGGAGCTGGCCGCTTTTTTCAGTCAGGCGCGCCGGGAAGGTAAAGTCGTCGTCCATTACACCGAGCGGAAATATGTCCACAAAGTTCGCGGCGGAACGCCGGGACTGGTACGATTAGCCGAATTCAAATCCATCACCGTCGAGCCACGCGTGCGAGTGAAGCGAATCGATGAATAGCCCGCCGACGGACCTGGAG